>NZ_JBUOIV010000039.1:0-51940 GCF_055467485.1 Desulfosarcina sp.
CGCTCCGCCGCGTCGCGGGAGGCCGCCAAGAGGGCGATCGCCAGGCCGGACTCCAGCGCCCGGGCTCTCTCGTCCCCGTCGGGGATGAGCACCCGTGCCTCGCGGTAGGCGCTGACGGCAGCCTGGTGGTCTCCCCGGGTCTCCGCCGCCTGCGCTGTGAGCGTCCAGGCCACCTGGCGCAGCGCGTCGCCGCCGGGTACCGGGTCCGCCAGGATGGGATCGACCAGCGCCGCCAGGCGCGAGGCACCTGCCAGGTCGTCTGAATCCGAGGCGCTGTCGGTCAGGCCGTTGCCGGCATCCATGTTTGCCAGGGTCGATTTGGTCGCCTGATCGAAATAGCCGCCGTAATCGGCAAAAAACGTGCGCCACCGGTCGGCAAACCGGTGGGCCTCGAACCCGCCGCCGTTCATCGAGTCCAGCAGCACCAGCGTCTGGTCCCCGTAATGCGTAAAGTCCCCGGCTTTCTTGCCCTTGTGGTAAGATGTCAACGGATCGTAATATCGTTGCACCCGACCGAATTTCTTGTCGATTACACCGGTGTTGTAAACCCAGTGCGCACCCAGGGACAGCGCATCGGCCACAAACGCCCCGATGACCGCTGCTTTTATGCGATTTTCTGACATCCGTTTTTCCTCCTGTCGGTTGGCCGCTGTGGTTCCCAAGCCATACAATAAACCACGCCTCGCCGGTTTTCAAATCCGTAGTTCTAAACTGTCGTCGGTCGCCGTTCGGCCCGGGGCACATCCGCACGGGGAAACCGGCTAAAGTTTAGCCGGCGCCGCACGATATACAAAGCGTCGGCCCATTGAATGCAATCTATCGATTCACCCGAACACACGGACCGGAATAGCTATGCCGCATGTTTCCATTGACCAGCTCAAACCAGGTATGGTCCTGGCCAGCGACGTGACGGATACGAATGGCCGCCTGTTGCTTTCCGAAGGCCAAGCCATCGCCCATAAGCACTTGACCATCTTTAAAATGTGGGGGGTGCCGGATGTCCAGGTCCATGATGCCGAGGAAGGGAAACCCGAAGAGCCACACGCCCCGGACCCGGAAGCCATGCGGCGTGTGGCAGAGGCGCTCAAATCTGCCTTTGCAGGCAACGATCTCGCCCATCCTGCCGTTGCCGAGATTTTCCGCCAGGCGGTGATACACCGGAGCAGTCACGCCGCCGGCCATCAACGGCCCGGACGGATGGAGCCGGTCAATGCGCCGCCTTTGCCCGCGGCCGGCCAGGACATCCGCAAAAAGCTGCGCCGCAGGGACATCAAGCTCCCGGAAATCCCGTCCATGATCTTCAAGCTCAACGACACCATCGCCGATCCATTTTCATCGGCCGATGACATCGCCCAGGTGATCAGCAAAAGCCCCGGCCTGTCCGCCTTGCTCCTGCGGATCGTCAACAGCGCCTTTTACGGATTTCCATCACGGATCGACAGTGTCACCCGTGCCGTCACCATCATCGGATCAAAGGAGATTTCTGCCCTGGCCGTGGGCATTACCACCATGGAAATTTTCAAGGATATCCCCCAGACGGTATTCGACATGCGTGCGTTCACCCACCACAGCCTGGCCTGCGGCGTATTGGCGCGAATTCTGGCTGCCGGAGGCAACATCCGCAATACCGAGCAGCTTTTCATCTCCGGACTGCTCCATGACATCGGCAGAATGGTGATTTTCAAGTATTTTCCTCAGCAGGCCGGATCGATGCTGACAGCTTCCTCCGGTGGCACGGCATCGCTTTATGAAATGGAGAAGGCCGTCATGGGGTTTCGACACACCGACGTCGCTGCCGATCTTTTCGAAAAATGGAAGTTCCCCGTGGCCCTGAGCCAGAACGTAATTTACCATCACCGTCCGATGGCGGCCCAGGACCCGGCGAAAGCCGCTATTATCCACCTTTCGGACATGATTGCCCACAGCCTGGGTGAGGGCAAAAGCGGTGAGTGGCGGGTACCGGAGCTGGATGTGGCGGCCTGGGAGAAGCTACGTCTTTCCCCCCAGACCCTTTCCACGGTCATTCCCCAGGCAATTCACCACCTGGGCTTTCTCATGACGGTTTTCCAGGGTGAAGCATAAAATGGCATTGGAAAGCGATAGCGACCGCCTGAACGCCCGCATTGTCCATTTAGAGGACAACCGGCGCTACATCCAAAACGCCCTGGAGATGGTTCTCAGCTTAGAAGATTTCTATACCGAGATGGGAGGAGACAACTACAGCCTCGCCACCCTGTTGCCCGAGGCCAAGCGTCGCATCGATGCGATTTACCCATTCGAGATGCTGGCCTTTTATATGGTCGACGAATCGGATTTTTCATTCCAGCCGACTTTTCGGCACCCGGACAACATGGCCGACATGATCCAGCATGAAGTGGACTACATGATCGATAAGGGCTATTTTGCCTGGGCCATCCGGGAACGCCGCGGCGTAATCATCTCCTCGATAGACCACCAGCGGCAGTATCTGCTTCACGTGATCGCCAATCACAATCAGGTCAAAGGCATGTTCGGCGGCCTTTTGCCGGCCGGCCACGCCTCGCTGCCGGACACGGCCATGACGCTGTTGTCGATCATCATGCTGCATGTGGCCAATGCGACGGAAAGCATGGCCTACACCAGCCTGTTGAAAAATCAGAGCCTGTTGCTGGAGAGACAGGTGGCCGAGCGGACCAAGGCCCTGACCCAGTCCCAACAGGAGCTGGAGGGGGCCATGTGCCGGGCAAACCGATTGGCCGAAGAGGCCCAGGCCGCCAGCCGGGCCAAAGGGGATTTTTTGGCCAAGATGAGCCATGAGTTGAGGACACCACTCAACGGAATCCTCGGTATGACCGAGGTCGCCCTGTCCACCCGTTTGGACGATAGCCAGCGCCGGATCATCGAAATCATCGGCCGTGAATCCTTTTCATTGCTCCGGCAAATCAACGACGTGCTGGATTTTTCAAAAATTGAGTCGGGCAAGCTGGACCTGGAGCAGATCGGATTTAATCTTCGCACCCTCATGGAAGAGGTTGGGGAAAGCTTTGTTTTTCAGACCTCCGAAAAAGGGGTCGAACTCAACGTCTTTGTCCATCCATCGCTCCCTACCGAACTGGTGGGTGATCCGGTGCGGCTGCGTCAGGTGCTGCTCAACCTTGCGGGAAATGCGGTGAAATTCACCCACGAGGGAGAGATACTCATCGAGGCCAGGCTGGATCAGCCGCCGGGGGATCGGGCGGTCATCCGCTTTTCCATCGTTGACACCGGTGTCGGCATCGACCCGGAAAAAGTGGACCGGGTCTTTTCCAGCTTTACGCAGGTCGATGACTCCATCACCAGACAATATGGCGGCACCGGATTAGGCACCACCATCAGCAAGCAGCTGGTTGAACTGATGGGTGGCCAGATCGGCGTTGACAGCCGACCCGGCAAAGGCAGCACCTTCTGGTTCACAGCCGTTTTCGGGATGCAGCCCGACTGCAAGCCGTCGCCTGTGGATGAAAAAGTTCGCCAAGGCCGGATGATGCTCCTGGTGGTGGACAACAGCGCTACCACGTGCCGGATTGTGTCTGCCTACCTGAGCCAGCTGGGAATGTCCGCGGTGACAGCTTCCGACGGGGATGCTGCACTGGCCGTGCTGGCTGAAATGGCCGATCGGAACGCACCCATCGATGTCATTATCACCGATGCCGGTATGCCGGGACTAAGTGGTGTCGCGCTGAAAGACCACATCCGGCGTATGCCCGCGTATGCCAAGACCCCCATTGTCGTTGCCACGAACCTGCAGGAGATGGCGGCAGGCAGGGATTTGGTCTCCCTCGGATTTGACGGTTTTTTTTCCAAGCCGGTCAAGATCGGGGAACTGCGGGCGGTCCTCGAGCGGGTGACGGGATGCGTCACGCGCGACACAGCCGGCGCAAAGAAACTGTCGGCACCTGCCCAAACCGGTCGTGGCGGCAGTCCGGTTCCTCCGCGAAGCGGACACATCCTGGTGGTTGACGACTACCTGACCAATCAGCAGGTGGCCTTCATGCACCTGACGGCAGTCGGCTTCACCGTGGATTTGGCGGAAAACGGCCAGCAGGCCATGGAAGCTTTCGAGCATACCCGATATGATCTGATTCTCATGGACATTCAGATGCCGATCCTGAACGGTTTTGACGCCACAGGGAAGATCCGGGCACTCGAAGCTGCCCAGGGCCGCAAACGGCGAACCCCTATCATTGCCCTGACTGCCAATGCCATGAAAGGGGACGAGAAAAAATGTCTGGACGCCGGCATGAATGGCTACCTGACCAAACCCGTTCATCGGCACCAACTGATCAAGACGGCGGACCATTGGATCGGCCTGGGGCAAGATGGACCCACAAATCAGCCCATGGCCAATCCGGCCCCACCGACCGTCGCCGGTGAAGATGATGATGTCGGTATCATGGATGTCGCTACTGCTCTGGAAGAATTCGGTGACGCAGAAACAGTGAAAAAAGTAGCCGATCAACTGATCGAACTGGTAACGAACCAACTCGAGGTCATTGAAAAATTCATTTCAGCCGAAAACCGGGAGGGAATTCGCAAGGAGGCTCACGCCATCAAAGGCGGCGCTGCCACGATGGAGGCGGCAGCCCTTTCCACGGCAGCTGCTCGTTTGGAAGCGCGTGCGCGAGATGCCACGATGGTGGATATCCGTGCCGACTTCGGTGAATTAAAGAACCAATATTACCATTTCAGGGAGTTTGTCTCCAAATGGAAAGGAGCATGACCATGCGAATTTTATTGATCGATGACGAGCCGGTGGCCTTGACCAAACTGGAGTTGATACTAGAGAAAAAGGTGGGGCCTTGCGATACGGCCACCAATGGCGTCAAGGCCACAGAGCGGTTCGTCGCCGCCATCAAAGAAAACCAGCCCTATGACCTGGTAACCATCGACATCGAACTGCCGGACGTCACCGGTCTGGAACTGCTGAGCCGGTTTTGTGCACTGGAGACCAAAAACCAGGTCGCCCGGTCAAAAAAGATCATGGTAACCGCTCACGGCAATGTGGACTATGTCGTTAAAGCCAAAGACCAATGTGACGCCTACCTGGTCAAACCCATCCGAAAGGCGGCCCTGCTGGAAAAAATAAGCAGCCTGTTTCCCGGAGCGGACAATCCCGTATGATCGCGTCCGATCCGTGCCAGGGTCAACCGTCTTGCCGGTGGATGCCCAACACTTCACGGCAGTAGCGGACGCTGCGCCGAATAGCGTCGATCTCCATGTCGAGGGCCGTCTGCATGTCGTCCAAGGGCGTTTCCAACTCGGTTTCAATATTGATCCGGTTCATACGAGAACGGTCCCGGAACAGCTCGTAGGCCCGCCGCATGTCGATATCCCCCTCTCCCACGGCAGCGCCAACCAGCTTGAAGCCCCAGCGCTGGAATTCGATACGGTCGTCCCGGAAATGGTTGGTGAACGCCCGGGGGGCCAGACGCTCGATAGCGGTCATGGGGTCTTCGGTGACATGCAGAGCGTTGACCGTATCGATGCAGGCCCCCACCACCGGGCTGTCCACCCGGTCCAGCAGCCAGAGAATCTCTTCGGAAAAGCTGTCGCAGTGGTTTTCCACGGCCAGACGGATGCCCTGGTTGGCCGCCAGCGGCACGGCTGCCGCCAGCAGGCCTGCCACCTTCTCCATCTGTTCGATGACCGTTGGATGAAACCGGCTGGCAGCCACAGGGCGGGGGCGGCGCAGCTCCATGCCCACCTTGACGATGTCTGCGCCAAGATGCCCGGCGGTCTGGATGGCTGCGCGTAAATCGTGCTGGATGCCGATGCCGAAGCCGCCCCGGTCCATGGAGAAATTATACTCCAGGTAGAGTCCGGCGTCTTTCGCCGCTGCGCCGACTTCCTTCAGGTACACCGCATCCAGGCGTTCAAGCACCCCGTCATCCAGGTGCACCCCCTCCAGGTCCAGATCAACCAGCAGGTCGAAGAGCTGAAAGGTCGAGAGCTGCCGGGGCCAGGGGCAGGTGAACCCCGCCCAGGCCTGGCCGATGCCGTGCAGATTCAGGCTGTAGGTGTGGAGGCCGAGTTTCATGGTATGTCTCCCTCAGGGTGGGGTGGCCGATGATCAGGCGGCGGTCTTGCTCTGGGGAACCACCGGTTCCATCGCCGCCAGTTGTTCGATGGGGATATGGCAGAAAATGCGGTGCTCTCCTTTGCCTTTCTGCCAGGGCGGTGCCTGCAGGGCGCAGATAGCGCCCTCGTCCGGGGCCAGGGCCCGGCGGGGGCAACGGGTATGGAACCGGCATCCCGGCGGAGGATTCAAGGCGCTGGGCACATCGCCGGAGAGACGGATCTGGCGTCTTTTGGCCTGGGGGTCGGGTACGGGCACAGACGACAGCAGGGCTTCGGTATACGGGTGATAGGGGGGCGGATAGATCCGGTCCACCGGTCCGAACTCCACGATCTGGCCCAGGTACATGACAGCGATGTAGTCGGAAATGAACCGGACCACGGAAAGGTCATGGGCGATGAAAATCAGGGTGGTGCCGAATTCTTCCTTGATCTCGTTGAGCAGGTTGAGCACCGCCGCCTGCACGGAAACGTCCAGGGCGGACACCGGTTCGTCGCAGATGACCATGTTGGGGTTGCTGGCCAGGGCGCGGGCGATGCCCACGCGCTGTTTCTCGCCGCCGGACAACTGCCGGGGGTAGCGGTCATAGTAGTAGGCGGCCAGCTTCACGGCCCTGAGCAGCCGTTCTACCTCCTGGCGCACCGCCGCCCCTTTGCCTGTTTTAAAACGCCGGATGGGCCGGCCGATCTGCTTGCCGATGGAAAAGGAGGGATTTAATGTGGAGTCGGGATTCTGGAAGACCATCTGCAGTTCCTTGATCAGTTTGAGCTCTCGCCGGGATACGGGCTCGGAGATGTCGAGCCCCATCAGCTGGGCCCGGCCGTCGGTGAGCCGCTCCAGGCCGATCAGCCCCTTGACCAGGGTGCTCTTGCCGCAGCCCGACTCGCCGACGATGCCTATGGTGCTGCCCTTGCGTATGCGCAGGGAGATGTCGTCCACTGCTTTGACGTAGCGCTTTTCCCCCATGCCGAACAGGCTCTTCAGTGAACTGCTCTGCTGTTCGTAGTATACCCTGACGTTCTCCAGCCGGCTCAGCGTTTCCTCCGGCCGTTCGGCGGCACCGTTTTCGGACACCGCCAAGGTTCGCCTTTTCCCCCGGGTGTACTCGTCATGGGGGTGGTTCAGGGTCTCTTTGCCGAGGAAACAGCGGGATTGATGCTCCGTCGTGATCGCTTCCAACTCGGGATGGGCGGTGCTGCATTGGTCAAACGCCCAGTCGCAACGGGGCTGGAAAATGCAGCGGTCGGCCGATCGTTCGGCCGGCGGTGGTACGCGTCCGCGAATGGACCACAGCTGGGAATAGGACAGATCGTCGGTCAATCGGGGGATACAGCACAGCAACCCCCGGGTGTAAGGGTGCGCCGGTTGGGCGAACAAATCGTTGATGGGGCCTTTTTCAACCAGCTCCCCGGCGTACATGACGCAGAGGCGGTTGCTGACCCGGGCCACCACGCCCAGGTTGTGGGTGATGAAGATGATGCCGGTGTTGAAATCCTTTTTCAGGTCTTCGATCAGATCCAGCACCGCCGCCTCCACGGTCACGTCCAGGGCGGTGGTGGGTTCGTCCATGATCAGCAGGGCCGGGTTGTTGAGCATGGCCATGGCAATTACCACCCGTTGCTGCTGCCCGCCCGAAATCATGTGCGGGTAGCGGTTCATGACATTGGCGGCATCGGGCATGTATACCCGGTCGAGCATTTGAATGCTGTGTTTCCAGGCCTCTTCATGGGACATGTCCTGGTGGGTGGTGAGCACTTCGGAAAGCTGTCGGCCGATGGTTAGGGATGGGTTGAGGGCCTGCATGGGATCCTGGTAGACCATGGAAATCTGGTTGCCCCGGATGCGGCGAAGTTCCTCTTTGGGGCGACCCACTAATTCTTCTCCCTTGAAACGAATGCTTCCGGCCACGACCTTGCCGTTGGCACCGAGAAAATCGAGAATGCCGAAGGCGATGGTACTCTTGCCGCAGCCCGACTCGCCGACGATCCCCACGGTCTCTTGTTCGTGCACGGCAAAGCTCACGCCACGAACCGCCGGGACCTCCCGTTTGCGGGTTTTGTAGGAGATGGCCAGGTCTTCGACTTCCAGAATCGGTGGTGCAGTGGACGATTCGCTTGAGGTCATGATTCAGGCTTCCTTGTTGGGGCAGTTGAGAAGTCTTATAAACGCTGCGCTGAGACTTCCTTAAGCTGCCGGCTCCCCGGTGCCGGCAGCCGTGAAAGGGACTGGCAACCGCCGCGCTACTGGTAGCGCATGGACTCCTCGCGAAGCCCGTCGGCCAGCAGGTTCAACCCGACGACGAGGGAGGCGATGGCCAAAGACGGCCACAGGGCGGCCCAGGGGCTGCCGATGAGGATAAACTCACGGCCTTTGGCCACCATGGAGCCCCAGTCCGGCGATGGCGGCGGCAGGCCCAGTCCCAGAAAACCCAGAGTTCCCATGGCGAAAATGGCATAGCCCACCCGCAGCATGGCATCGATGATGATGGGGCCCTTGGCATTGGGCAGAATTTCGGTAAACATGATATACGCGTCGCTCTCGCCGCGGGTTTCCGCCGCCCGGACATAATCGCGCGTGCGAATGTCCAGGGCCAGACTGCGCACCAGCCTGGCCACACCGGGGGTGCCCACGATGGCGATGGCCAGGACCACGTTCACGGCCGAGGCGCCGATGGCGGCCACGATAATCAGGTAGAGCAGGATAATGGGCACCGACATCATGGCGTCCAGAAAGCGCATGATAATTTCATCGATCCAGCCCCCGCGGTAGCCCCCCAGAAGGCCCAGGGTGGCCCCGAAAAGCAGGGAGGCAAATACCCCCCACAGGGCGGTTCCGCCGGGAATCCAGAAGCTGTCGGTCACCGGCAGGATCACCAGTACGATGCGGGCGCCGTAGGCCAGACGGGACCACAGGTCCCGACCCAGTTCGTCCGTGCCCAGCGGGTGGCTCCAGGAGGGGCCTTGGTTGGGCGCTTTCCAGTCCTGGTCGTTGGGTCCGTAAGCGGTGATATAGGGGGCGAAAAGGGCGGTCGCCACCCAGAACAGCACCAGAAACAAACCGACGACGGCGGTCTTCGAGGCGAAGAGGACGGCCAGTGCGTTCTTCAGTTTCTCAAAACGCCCCCTTTCCGGCTGGGAGGAGGGGACGCCAACTTTTTTATCGTTCATTTCCATATTCGCTTCGTCAGGCATATCGAATTCTCGGGTTGAGGAAGGTGTAAATGATGTCGGCGACCAGCTGCGTGGAGACGGCCATGAGGACCATGATCATGGTGCCGGCTTCCAGGGCATTGATGTCCTTGTAAAGGGCTGAATCCAGGAGGTACTGGCCCAGCCCCGGATAGCCGAAGACCACCTCGACGATCACGATGCCGCCCAGCAGCCAGTTGACGTGGAGCATGATGACGGTGATGGGGGCGATCAGCGCATTTCTCACCGCGTGGCCGGTGACCACCTTCCAATAGGGCAGGCCCTTTAAGAAGGCGGTGCGGATGTAGGGCGAGCGCATGACTTCGGACATGCTGGCCCGGGTGATGCGCAATACGTAGCCCAACTCGATCAGCGTGAGGGTGAGCACCGGCAGCACGAGCATGTCCGGCCGCTCCCAGGGGGCTTTTTCGCCGAAGACGGTGGCGCCGGGCACCAGTTGAAGCCAGTGTGACACGATGAGAATGAGAAAGATACCGGTGGCGAATTCGGGAATCACCGAGAACATCATGCCGGAGATGGACAGGAACCGATCCTTGATGGAGCCCTCCTTGAGGCCGGCGATGATGCCCAGAATCAGAGCCAGGGGCATGACGATCACGAAGGCGATGCCGGCCAGGACCAGCGAATTTCTCAACCGCACGAACATGCTCTTGCCCACCGGCCGGCCGGTTCGAAGGCTGACGCCAGGATCGCCGCGCACAAAGCCTTTTTTCAGCGGGATATACTCGGCGGGGCCGCCACTGGTTTTCATCCACCCCTTGCCCACCACGAAACTCCAGACCTCCCGGTCGGTGCCCTTTTCCCACAGAACGGCGTGGTTCTGCTTGTCCAGTCCCCAAAAGGTGCTTTTTCCATTTTTATCGGTGGCCCAGCGACCGTTGTCGATCGATTCGGTGACACTCCCGTCCGTTTCGCGGACCAGGGCCACTAAGTTTTCTCCCTTCAGGGTCCAACGGACCAGCCGGCCGGATGTGTCCACCGCCCACCACTCCTCGAAGCCCTTGGCAGTTGTAATTTTTTCAAGGGGCAGCCCCACCTTTCTGGATGCGTGCCAGTCGCTGCCGGCCAGCCAGTAGAGGTAGCGCTGCCACGCCGGTTTGTCCAGCCCCATCTGGGCCAGAAACGAGGCTTCCTGTTCCGGGGTGATAAAAGCACCTAGAATGTTTTTGGCCACGTTGCCCGGCGATGCCTCGGCAATCAGAAAAACGGCCATGGAGACCAGGAACATGGTCAGCAGGAGCAGCAAAAACCGTCTGAGGATAAATTTGGCCATAGCGTCAGATTCCTGTGGTGTTGTTGGAAAAGCGGTGCCCATGGTGTTGCCGGGCCATAGCAACCGTGGGAAGGGTTGGGTTGGGATAGTCGGAGGCTGCGGAGAAACAGTGGCATGACGCACCGCCGGTCAACGAATCGACCCTGTTGTCGGTTCGGGATTCAGTCGGTTGCGGTGCGTTGGATTCGGTCATTTATCGTGTGGCACTTTTCCTTCGGGCGGAGAGGGCGACGTTCGGCCCTCTCCGCCATTTATTAAATTGCATGACGCAGCGGATCAGCTCATCCAGACATCGTCCAGCTTCAGGTAGAGGCTGGGGTGGGCTTTGACCCCCTGGACCGGCTTCCTGGAGATGGTCCAGACGTTGATCCAGAAGGCATTGCCGATGGAGCCGCGCTCCTGCTGGATCTTTTCGAGCTTGCAGAAGATCTTGCGGCGGGCCTCCACATCCAGGGTGCCGTTGGCCTGGGTCAGCAATTCGGAGTACTCCTTGTCCACCCAGCGGGTTTCGTTCCAGGCCACCGGTTTGCCGTTTTCGTCGCCCACATAGGCCAGACTGGGCACCATGGTGCCGACCGGGCGATGGGCCCAGGTGGTGATGCCCAGGTCAACTTCGGTCCATTTTTCCCAGTACTGGCTGTTGGGCATGGTCTGGATGTTGATCCGGAAACCGGCCGGCGCCGCGTCCTGCTTGAGGATTTCGGCGTAGCGCACGATCTCGCTCCAGCCGCTGCCCACGGCCAGGTTGACGTCCAGTCCGTTGGGGTATCCGGCTTCCGCGAGCAGTTGTTTGGCCTTCATGGGGTCGTATTTGGGTGTGTCGATGGGGCAGTATTCCGGATGCTTGGGACTCACGTGCACATCCTGGCCCTCCATGCCCTGCCCGAAGTAGGCCAGGGCGAGTATTTTTTCGCGGTGCTGGCACAGCTTCAGCGCCGAGCGCACGCGGTTGTCGGACCACGGCTTCATGTCCACGCGCATTCTCAGAATGCGGGTCTGGTTGGTGGTGACCGCCTGAACATTGACCTTGGGGTTGTCTTTAAGGGCCTGGTAGGCTTCGGTACCTCC
The DNA here is from genome assembly GCF_055467485.1 of Desulfosarcina sp. NCBI lineage: Bacteria > Pseudomonadati > Thermodesulfobacteriota > Desulfobacteria > Desulfobacterales > Desulfosarcinaceae > Desulfosarcina > Desulfosarcina sp. Next base: position 11,645 of record NZ_JBUOIV010000039.1, read on the forward strand.
AATATCGCTGAAATCCAGCAGGTCGATCTCACCGGCCTGGATGGCGGCGATCATGGGGCCCATTTCGGTGCCCATATCGATGAATTCGATCTTGTCCAGATAGGGCAGCGGATTGCCGTCTGCGCCCTTGTTCCAGTAGTCGTTGCGCCGTTTCAGCACGCAGCGTTCACCTTCGAGATAGGTCTCGATGGTGTAGGGGCCGGTACCGTGGGGTGCTTTGATGAAGTCCCCTTCGAAGGTGCGGTGGTTCAGCACCATGGCTGGATAGTGAAACAGGTGCTCGGGCACCGCGATTTCGGGATTTTTCAGGTGGAGCTTCACCTGGTGGTCGGACACTTTTTCCACGCTGCCAGCGTCCAAGTAGCTGAGCATGCCCTTCATGGACGATCCCACATCCTTGTCCAGCCACTGGTTGAAGGTAAACACCACGTCATCGGCATTGAAGTCGTCGCCATTGTTGTGTTTGATCCCTTTGCGCAGGTTGAGTGTCCAAGTTTTCAGATCGTCACTGGCCTGCCAGTTTTCCAGCAGGTAGGGATGGGTGATGTTGTTCTCGTCGGTATAGGTCAGATACTCGGCCACCTGGCGCATCTGGTTGGTGGGCGAGATCCAGGAAAACTGGGCCGGATGGGTCACTTTGTGAACCGGTGCGGCCACTTTCAAGGTGCCGCCTCGCTTAACCGCGCCGGCGATTGCCTTTTTGGGAAAGGCCAGTCCCGCCATCTGGGTGGCGGCGGCGGCGGAGACCCCCAGGAGGGTGGTGAATCGGATAAACTCCCGTCGGGTCATCTTGCCTTTCTGAAAATCGCTGTTAAGCGCCTCGACTGCCGAATGCATCTTTTCTTTCATGTCTCCTCCTTGGGTGATAGTGGACCATCGGTCAATGATATGGTTGTCACCTGTCGCCGTTGCGTGACGATCGGGGGGCGCACGCAGTGCCTGCAAAGCACAGGTCACAAAGGCTTCAGGTCAATAAGGCCGCCATGGCAGCGACGGTATCTATGAAACGGGTCAGCCCCACAGGTTAGAAAAATCAGTGAAAAACCAATAGCATTGATCGCCTTTAATATCAATAAAATTAAAATAAGGTGTCATCTTATTAGACTGATATATCAGATGAGATTACTGATTTATCTTTACTGGCTTCGAAGCGACCGCCTCCCGGATTGATCCCTCCCCTTGCGGAGAGAAGGTATCTTCAAATGCATAAAGATCACTGCGCATATGGTAAATCACATAAGAGACGGGCCGGTCGCCGGCAATCAGCAATTGATGCATGCAAAACGCGGGAACACCGGGTGGCACCCCCAGTTCCACGGCGATGGACGTGTTCAGGCTGACGGCTTCCAGACGCTGCCATACCCGGGTGATGACCAGTCCAAACCGTCGGGCAAGCAGGTCATGAACGGATTGCACCGCCAGGTTTTCGTCCAGAATGCCGGCACAGCAATCGGCCCGCAGGTAGCGCACCTCATGGCAGGCCGCCCGTTCGTCGAAATGGTGAACACGCACGATGCCTACCGCTTTTTTACCGGGAAGTCGGGTGTCCAACTCCTGCGGGAGATTGACCATCCCCGAACGGACCAGCCGCGATCGAGTGCCCACATGAAAGATTCTGGCGTTTTCCGAAAACGGATGGATGTGAAAATAGGCCTGCGTGAAATCCCGCTTTTTCAGGAAGGTTCCCTTGCCCGGCACCCGCCGGGCGATACCGTCGCGCACCAGTTCATCCAGGGCTTTTCGGGCGGTCATGCGACTGACTTTGTGAAAGCGGGCCAGTTCGTTTTCCGACGGAAGGCGATCATGAAACCGGCACGCGGCAACCCCCTGGATCAAATGATCCTTGATCAATGCATATTTGGGAGCCGACGTTTTCATGACTGATGAGCTTTACGCATCGGATGGACGAGGAAACCCAGAGGCCGGAAAATCACTTCATTTCTTTGCACATTTGATCCCAATTGTCGAGGTGAAATCTGCTTGACTTTATTTTTACCCATGAATAATAAGGCTGTATGCTGTATATACAGGTGAAGGCGACTTTTACTGAAGGACCGGCTGTACGCAATCAAACGCAACGCATGCGTTGCGGAAAAGCTGTTTCCGAGATGATGTATTCCTCAATCGTGCTATTTTCCGACGGATTCGTAAAGCGTCCGGGCTCACGGCTTGCCATTACCGGGGAATGAGGCGTAACGTAGATATCGGCTTTTTTTACGAACCCGTCAGCTGTGATGGATAAAATGGTGGACCGCAACCCGCCGAACCCGTTCGGCGACCTGCTGGAGGTCAATCTGAGCAACGGCACCTGCAATCGCCGGCCGCTGTCCCATGCGGCCATTAGCCGGTTGTTGGGCGGCCGCGGATTCAATGTGGGTTACCTTTTCGAGCATCTGCCGAAGGGAGCCGACCCCATGGGGCCGGACAACATCCTTGTCGTTTCCTGCGGCCTGCTCACCGGTTCCCGGGCCCCCACGGCCTCACGGCTTCACCTCAACGCCCTGTCGCCCCTCACCGGGCTGATCGGAAGTTCCAACGTGGGCGGCTATGCCGGCGCCTGGCTGAGATCCACCGGTATCCTGAGCCTGGTGATCCGGGGACGATCGTCAACGCCGGTCTATCTATACATTTCCAAAAGCACGGTCGAAATCAGAGACGCCTCGTCCTATTGGGGGCTGGATGCCTTCGAGACCCAGGACCGCATCGCCGGTGATCTGGCCCAGCCTGACCTTCAAATCCTGTCCATCGGTACCGCCGGCGAGTCCGGGGCCCGCTTTGCCTGCATCGTCACCGGAAGAGACCATGCCGCAGGCCGGACCGGCCTCGGTACGGTTATGGGCACCAAGCATCTCAAGGCGGTGGCCATTGAAAAAGGGGCATGCAGGCCTTTCGACGATCGACGCACTCTCATCGGCAGTGCAGTGGGCCAATATGTCAAGCAGATCAAGGCCTCCCCGGATTACCAAACCTTTTCCCGCTTCGGCGGTGCCGGCTATATCAAGTGGGCCGACGACATGGGCGTCATGGGTACCCGCAATTACCGGCAAAACCGCTTCGAGATGGCAGAACGGCTGGATGGCCGGCAGCTGATCAAAGACAAAGTCCGCTCCAGCGGATGTTACCGCTGCCCGGTCCAATGCAAAGCCGATCTATCATTCAAAAACGGCCCCATGAGGGGCCAATCAGCCACCCGACCGGAATTCGAACCCATGATCAACCTGGGATCAAAGTGCGGACTGGGGGATTTGCAGGCGGTCGTCCATCTGGACAACTTGTGCACGCGCCTGGGAATGGATTCCACGTCGGCGGCAACGGCGATCGCTTTTGCCATGGACCTGTTCGAGCGCGGTATCCTCACCGGCGCAGACACAAACGGCATGGCCCTGGCATGGGGCGATGCCGCGGCCATGGAAGCGCTTATCCGGCAGATGGCGGCCGGCGACGGATTGGGCGGCATCCTGGCGCAGGGCGTCAAGCGGGCGGCAGCGACGATCGGCAAGGATTCGTGGAAATTCGCCGCCCATGTCAAAGGGCTGGAGTTGACCGCCTACCACCCTGCGAACATGTTGGGCAGTGCGCTGGGCTATGTCGTATCCAGCCGCGGCGGCGACTACAACAATGTGTATGCCTCCCTGGAGCATCGATGGCCGGCGCAAAAGGGTGCCGATGCATTCGGGTCCGCCGATTCGGTGAACCGGCGAAGACCGGCAGGCAAGGGCCGGCTGGTGCGCCGGGCTGTGCTGGTGAACATCATCGTGGACAGCCTGGGGCTGTGCAAGGTGCCCACCCTGTCGCTGCTGGGCACCTTCGACCTGGAAAATGAAGCGGTGCTGGCCTCGGCCATCACCGGGTTGTCCCTGTACGCCGATGACCTCTTTCATATCGGTGATCGGATCGCGGCCATGGAACGCCTGTTCAATCTCAAGCATGCCCCGGATATGGATGAAGACCGCCTCCCCGAGATGTTCTTTCTAAATGGAGACACGCTGCTGACGCAGGCGGTCATGACCCGGATGCTTCTCGACTTTTACGCAGCCATGGGTTGGGACGAAAAGGGGCGTCCGTTGAAGGAAACGCTGACCGCTCTGGGCATCGAGCCCGTTGCCCCCCCGTCCTGAACCACTTAAGCGGCGCCATCGCCGCCGCCAACCGAAAAGGAATACCGACCATGAACCTGGAACCCAATGCCTTTGCGCCCACGCTGACCTTTCTTTCTGAAACAGACAGGGAAAAAATATACCACGCCGCCCTTGAGGTGCTGGCGCACACCGGCATGCGCCTGCAGCACGACGGCGCTGCAAAATTGCTCAAGGACGCCGGATGCCGCCAGGATGCGGACGGCGTGATCACGATTCCCCCCGCACTGGTTGAAAAAGCGGTGGACAGCGCACCGGCCAACATCCCTATGTTCAACCGGGAAGGCGAGCATGTGATGGACCTGGGGGGGCGGCGGGCCTATTTCGGTACGGGCTCCGATCTCATGTACCACGTGGACGGCAAGACCCTGGAGCGGACGCATACCCGCCTGGAACACATCGTCCGGGCGGCCCGGGTGTGCGACGCCCTGACCAATATCGATTTTATCATGTCGTTTGCCCATCCCCACGACATCGATGCCAAGCGGTCCTACGTGGAAAGCTTTGCCGCCATGTCGGCCAACTCCATTAAACCCATCGTCAACACGGCGGACAGCCGCGACGACCTGGCGGCCATGTGGGAAATCTCCAAAATCCTCAGGGGCGGGGAACCCCAGCTGCGGGAAAAGCCATACTGGGTCCAGTATGACGAGCCCATCAGCCCGCTCAAACACCCCTTTAAAAGCATCGACAAGCTGATTTTTTGCGCGGAAACGGGCATGCCGGTGATCTACTCTCCGGCTCCCATCGCCGGCTCCACCGCGCCCATGACCGTCGCCGGCCACGTGGTCCAGGGCCTGGCCGAATGCTTTTTCGGTCTGGTCGTCCACCAGCTAACCGCGCCGGGTGCGCCCTTCCTGATGGGGATGGGTGCCGCCGTGCTGGACATGGCCACCAGCCAGTGCTCCTACAACGCCCCCGAATACCTCATGGCATACATGGGCATGGTGGAGATGAGCCATTACTTCGATATCCCCAATTGGGGCTATGCCGGCACCAGCGACGCCCAGATCCCCGACGGCCAGGCCACCTACGAAGCCGGCCTGCTGACCTACCTGTCCACCGCCGCCGGCTCGAACCTCAACCACGATGTGGGCTACCTGGATTTCGGCCTGACCGGCAGCCTGGAGATGATCGTGATCATGGATGAGGTGATCGACCAGATCCGCCGGATCCAGAAAGGCATAGTCGTCGACGACGATCAATTGGCCGTTGAGGTGATCGCGCAGGGGGGCCGGCAGGGACAGTTTCTCACCCAGCCTCACACGCTCAAACACCTGCGCAGCACGCAGTGGCGTCCACGGCTGATTTGCCGCAACAGCTATGAGCGCTGGTCGGCGGACGGCAGGACCAGCCTATTGGACCGCGCCCACGAGCGCTTGAACCAGATTCTGAAAACCCACACGTCCACACCGATGGATGAGAAGAAGGCCGCTGCCGTCAAGGCAGTGGTGGCCGGCTATAAATGAATGCCAACCCTGAACGGCAGAGCACCGCTGATTTGACACAACAACTAAAATTGATGAATGGAGGCACACGGTGATTCAGACCTCACGAACCCAAACCCGCAGCGTTGACATGCGTGTCCTGACCGATGACCAGGTCTGGGAAATCCGCCAGGCCGCTTTTGAAGTGATCGAAAAATCGGGGTTCAAATGCCTTCATCCAGGAGCCCGGCGGATGCTGGCCGGGGCCGGCGCCATTGTCAAGGACGAACGGGTGAAGATTCCCCGCTACCTCGTCGAAGGCTGCCTGGCGACCGTTCCCAAAGGGTGGACCATCTATGACCGGTGCGGCCGCAGGGCCATGGAGGTGGAGGGACGCAAAAGCCACTACAGCACCTCGACGGCCAGCCCCAACACCAAGGATGCCCTCACCGGTGAATACCACGAAACGCGTGTGGCGGATATCGCCATCGGTGCCCGGGTAGCCGACGCCCTGCCCCACATTGACTTTGTGATGCCCATGGGGTCGTCCCAGGATGTCGACGGCAACGTGGCCGACCTGTACGAGTTCGAAGCGGTGGTCACCAACACCAGCAAACCCATGGTCTTTATCGGCTACACCCCCTTGGGCTGCGAATATGTATTTGAAATGGCGGCGATTGTGGCCGGCGGGGCCGACCGGCTGAGAGAACGCCCCTTCGTGCTTCTCTACCCGGAGGCGATCTCGCCGTTTGTCTTTCCCCAGGAAGTGGTGGACCGCATCTTTATCGCGGCCGACCGGTACATGCCCCAGGTGCCCGGTGCCACCGCCCAGCCCGGTGCCACGTCACCCATGACCCTGGCCGGTACGGTCGTCCAGATTACCGCCGAATCCCTGATCCACATCACCCTGGCCCAGTTGCGCAACCCCGGCTGCCCGGTGTCCATGAGCGGCAACGTCGGCATCCTGGACATGGCCACCGCCCTGATGGCATTCGGTGCGCCCGAGGGTAGCCTGGGTTTGGCGGCCCAGGCCCAGGTGGCGCAGTCTTTCGGCCTGCCTACGTGGGGCCTGGCCGGCGCCACCGATGCCAAGCGCCTGGATGCCCAGGCCGGCATCGAGAGCACCTTCGCCATTTTCAGCCAGGCGCTGGCGGGGTTGAACCTGATCCACGACGTCGGCTACATGGCCAGCGGCATGGCCTGCTCCTGCGAACAGCTGGTCATGGGCAACGAAATCATCGGCATGACCAAGCGCTTCATCGAAGGCATCACCGTGAACGCGGACACCCTGGCCCGGGACGTCATCGACGCCGTGGGACCCGGCGGCAATTTCCTGGCCCAGCGGCACACGGTGGATCATCTGCGCAAGGAGCTGTGGCAGGCCAGATTGTTGAACCGGCAGCCCATCGCCACCTGGCAGGCGGCCGGCCAGCCGACCATGGAGGATCGTGTCCGCCAGGAGGTGCGCAAGATCGTGGACACCCACCAGCCCGAACCCCTGGACGGCAGGATTCTCGATGAGGTGCAGCGCTTGAAACGGGAAGGGGAGAAGGAGATCCTGGACCGCATGCACAAAGACTGAAATGCAGCGAACCATGACAAAAAAGGAGCGCGTTTAGCGAAAGCGGTATATGCGCCGGCGCATCGATTGACCGTCGGCCACATCGCTTCGCCTTCGCCAGGCTGATGGCCGTGCCGGGTGCGGCGTTGTGCGTGGCCTGCGCGTCACAGTGCGAGTGAGTGCCGGCCTTTTCCCGACGGTTCTATCCTGCCCCGGCAGCTTCCCACCCCACCATGGCTTTCTTTCTCGCCGCTCCCCAGCGGTATCGATGAATCGCGCCTGATTTGGCGATGACGCGGTGGCAGGGGATCAGGTAGGCGACCGGGTTGATGGCGATGGCGTTGGCCACTGCCCTGAAGGCCCTGGGCCGTCCGATATAGCCCGCCATGTCCTGGTAGGTGACAAAACTGCCTGCCGGCACCCTCAGCAGCGCCCGCCAGACGTTGACCTGAAAGTTGGTCCCTTTGAGCTGCAGGTGGAACGAACGCGCGCCATCCACCGGTTCCGGATTGAATAGGCGGCCGGCGATCAGGTCGGTGTCGCTGCGGCTTTCAACCCTCACCGCACCCGGCCAGGCCGCGTCAAGCTGCGCCAGGGCATCGGCCCGGTTGCTGCCGTCCACGAATCCCAGATGGCAGATTCCCCTGTCCGTTCGGGCAATCAGGCAGTCGCCGAACGGAGACGGGCTGAACCCGTAGCGGATTTTCAATCCTGCGCCCATCCGTTTGAATTCCCCCGGCGTCATCGCGTCGAAGGTGACGAACAGATCGTGCAGGCGGGCCGGCCCGGACAGGCCGGCGGCCAGCGCGGTATCGAGAAGGCTTTTCGATTCGGCCAACTTCCGTTTGGTGTAGTCCAGGGTCAGGTAGCCGAGGAACCGGATCGGGCTGATTCCCGCCCAGCGTTTGAACAGCCTGTCAAAATGAAATCGGCTGAGATTTACATGCGCGGCGATTTGATCCAGGGTCGGCCGGGACCTGAAGTTGGCCTCGATGAAGCGGATGGCCTTTTCGACGCGCCGGTAGTCTTCGGATTGCTGTGAATAGTCGATCGGGTCCATTTTAACCTCCATCCGCGTGGTGGGGCCATCCTACCGGAGCCAACGGTGGATAGCCACCCGAATCTTGCTCTCCATCCCAGCAATATTCGGGTCGCCAAGCGATGATGAAACGGGTATAAAGGCACAAAAAGCTATTCAACCATTCAACCCGGAATCATAATAAGCCCCACTAAAAATGAAATCTATGAGTACCACCGTCAATTCAGGCGATGCCCCGGTGCAGCAGGCGGATTCCACGGATGTGAACGCCGTCATGGGTCTTAGGGAATGGGGGCTGATCCTGATTCTGTCGGTTATCTGGGGAGGCTCCTTCTTCTTTGTGGGCGTTGCCGTAAGAGAGATGACGCCGCTGACCATTGTGCTGTGCCGCGTGGCTTTCGCATCGATGATTCTATTGGCCGTCGTAGGGTTGACCGGAAAGCGGATGCCCGTGTCCGCCGGCGTGTGGGGGGCGTTTTTCGTTCTGGGGGCGCTGAACAACCTGATTCCCTTCAGCCTGATCGTCTGGGGGCAGACCCATATCAGCAGCAGCCTGGCCTCGATTCTGAACGCCACCACACCGATTTTCAGTGTGCTCCTCGCCCACCTGATGACGCGCGAGGAGCGGCTTACGACCAACCGGATGACCGGGGTGCTGGTCGGCTGGGTCGGCGTGGCCGTGCTGATCGGCATCGAGTCCCTGGGCGGATTCGGCATCCAGGTGCTGGGCCAGCTGGCTGTCGTCGGCGCTTCCGTATCTTATGCATGCGCAGCCATTTACGGCCGCCGCTTCAAGGCCATGGATCCGGTGGTCGTTTCCGCCGGCATGCTGTGCGGATCGACGGTCATGATGCTGCCCATGGCGCTGATCGTCGAACAACCCTGGCACCTGGCGCCCGGCGCCGCCACCTGGGCGGCGCTGCTCGGACTTTCCGCGGTGAGCACCTCACTGGCCTACATCATCTATTTTCGGGTCCTGGCCGTTGCCGGAGCCACCAACATCCTGCTGGTCACCTTCCTGATTCCGGCCAGCGCCATCTTTTTAGGGGTCATGGTGCTGGGAGAACGGCCCGGATGGAATGCCTTCGGCGGAATGGCGCTGATCTTCATGGGATTGATCGCCATTGACGGCCGGTTGATCAAAGCGTTCCGGCGCCGGAACGGACGATAGGGACGCCGGGTTGGCGGATCCCTGCACCCGGACGCCCCCTATTTAGAAAGGCAATCCCATTGAAAACCATCAAAACCGTATGCCATCGCGACTGCCCGGACACCTGTTTCATGGACGTCGCTGTCGAGCGGGGGAAAATCCTCGTCGTTCGGGGAAGCACCGAAAACCCGGTAACCCGGGGGTCTCTGTCCGAGGGGCAACGGAGACCCGCAGCGGGTCTACAGCGATAATCGGGTGTGTGGTCCTCATGTGAAATCTAAAGCCGGCAGGCCGGCATCCTTTGCGCCTGTCACCTGGGACGTTGCCCTGGACTGGACACCGGATCGGGTCGAGAGGGTCAGCGGCGTTCATGATCGGACTCGGCCTCCAGAAGTCCATGCAGGGGGCGGAGGCAGCCAGGGCCGTGGCTTTGCTGCCGGTATTGCTGGGGATTCACCGGGGATTTCAGTACAGCAATTCACGAGGGCATGAGATTGACTGGCCGACGATCACCGGCCGGCGGCTGTCTGCTCATCGGAGCAAAGTGGTTGGCCAGGCCGGCATCGGCCGTCGGCTGGCGGCCGGTGAATTCAAGCTCGTTTATGTTTTCGGGTCGAATCCGGCCATGACCCTGCCCGACCAGTCTGCCGTTCGGTGCGGCCTTGATCGTGAGGATGTGTTCGTGGTCGTTCATGACACCCACTGTTCGGAAACCGCCGCCCGCGCCGACGTGGTTCTGCCTGCTCCCACCTTTTTGGAGAAGCGGGACGTCGCTGTTTCCGACCACCATCCCCACAGCCGCCTGTCTGAACGGGCCATTGCCCCGCTGGACGACAGCTGGCATGAAATCCGGGTGATGCGGCAACTGGCCGACCGACCGGTATCAAACGCCCTCGGGCAAAATCGAGTTTGCCGCCACGGCCTCGCATGGCGGGTCGACGCCGCTGCCGGTCCAGCAACCGCTGGCGCGTGCAGCATCCTGGCTGGTTCTGCTGAACAGCTCGGTGGCCAACTATACGCACAGCCAGTTCACGGACGTTTTCGGCCCCATCCCCCAGGTCGTCTGGGTCCACCCGGACGATGCCGCCGGTCGGTCTATCGAAGAATAAAGACGTGGTGGCGGTTTTCAATGAACTGGCGTTGGTCACCGTCCACGCGAAGGTGACCGACAGGGTTTTACCGGGATCCTTGTGGGCACCGCGCCCGTTGACCGGTTTGAACGGCATACCCTTGAATGCCCTGGTTCCCGGCGTTTCTCAAGACATTGGCGGCGGCCCCCATTGACCGGGCAGCCGTATCCTTATCCAGCAAACGTCGGCCTTGAGGCAGTAAGATCGAAACCAAGGCGAAAAGGAGGGGAACCAACCCTGCTGATGGGTCGCCAGAGCCATTCTTGCCGGTCTGGCACCGGGCGGCCGGCCGTTGCAGGAAAGCGCACCAGAAGCGAATACATGACGGGACTACTTAAGGATGTCAACAAACGATACCTGCCCGATCGTTGGACGATCGGGCAGGTATCGTTTTACTATCCTTTGCGGCGTTAATAGCCAGAAGCCATCTCAAGCGTGAGATGCATGTCAATACATGTCATCGCCCATGGGCGGCATCGCCGGCGCTTTTTTCTTTTCGGGCTTCTCGGCGATCATGGCTTCGGTGGTCAGCATGAGGCCGGCCACGGACACCGCGTTCTGCAGGGCGAAGCGCACCACCTTGGTCGGGTCGAGGACGCCGGATGCCAGCAGGTTCTCGTACTGTTCGGTGGCGGCGTTGAAGCCGTAGTCGTCCTTTCCTTCCAGGACCTTGTTGATTACCACGGAGCCTTCCAGGCCGGCGTTGCAGACAAGCTGGCGCAGGGGTTCCTGAAGGGCGCGCTTTAAAATGGCAATGCCGTTTTTCTCTTCGCCCTTGGCCTGGACCTTCTCGAGGGCGGCCATGCAGCGGATCAGGGCCACGCCGCCGCCGGGGACAACCCCCTCCTCAACGGCCGCGCGGGTGGCGTTCAGCGCGTCTTCCAGGCGGGCCTTTTTCTCCTTCATCTCGGTTTCCGTGGCCGCACCGATGCTAACGACGGCCACGCCGCCGATCAGTTTGGCAAGCCGCTCCTGGAGCTTCTCGCGGTCGTAGTCGGAGGTGGTCTCTTCGATCTGGGCTCGGATCTGGCGCACCCGGCCCTCGATGGCAGACTTGGCGCCGGTGCCGTCGACGATCGTGGTGTTGTCCTTGTCGATTTTCACGGTGCGGCATTTGCCCAGGTCGTTGACGGTGATGTTTTCCAGCTTGATGCCCAGGTCTTCCGAGATCACCTGGCCGCCGGTCAGGATGGCGATATCCTCGAGCATGGCCTTGCGGCGATCACCGAAACCGGGTGCCTTGACGCCGGCCACCTTCAGGGTGCCGCGCAGTTTGTTGACGATCAGCGCCGCCAGGGCTTCACCGTCCACATCCTCGGCGATGATCAGCAGGGGTTTGCCCGAACGGGCCACCGACTCCAGCAGGGGAATCATGTCCTTCATGTTGGATATTTTCTTCTCATTGAGCAGGATGAAGGGCTCCTCCAGTTCGACAACCATCTTCTCGGCATTGGTGACGAAATAGGGGGAGATATACCCCCGGTCGAATTGCATGCCTTCGACGATGTCCAGGGAGGTCTCCATGCCCTTGGCCTCTTCAACGGTAATGACGCCCTCTTTGCCGACCTTCTCCATGGCTTCGGAGATCAGCTTGCCCACGGTTTCGTCGTTATTGGCGGAAATGGCGCCCACCTGTTCGATCTCCTTGCGGTCTTTGGTGGGCTTGGACAGTTTTTTCAGGGCATCGATCACCGCGACCGCGCCCAGGTCAATGCCGCGCTTGATGGACATGGGGTCGACGCCGGCGGCCACCAGTTTCTGACCTTCGGCATAGATGGCCTGGGCCAGCACCGTCGCGGTGGTGGTCCCGTCGCCGGCCGCATCGCTGGTCTTGCTGGCCACTTCCTTGACCATCTGCGCGCCCATGTTTTCGAACTTGTCCGTCAGCTCGATCTCCTTGGCTACGGTCACACCGTCTTTGGTGACCAGAGGCGAGCCGAAGGATTTATTCAGCACCACGTTGTTTCCCTTGGGGCCAAGCGTCACCTTGACCGCATTGGCCAGCGTGTTGACGCCTTTGAGCATCGATGCGCGGGCGCTCGAACCATAGATAATTTTTTTTGCAGCCATCTGTTTTTCCTCCCCGAATTATTCAATTACACCCAGTATGTCGTCTTCTCGCATGAACAGGTGCTCGACACCATCGATCTTGATTTCGGTCCCCGCGTATTTGGAGAAGAGTACCCGGTCGCCCTTTTTCAACTCCATGGGCATCCGCTTGCCTTTTTCATCCAGTTTGCCGGGACCGGCGGCGACCACCTTGCCCTCCATGGGTTTTTCTTTGGCGGTGTCCGGAATGATGATGCCGCCGGCGGTTTTCTTCTCTTCTTCGACGCGAACTACGAGCACTCTGTCATTCAGTGGTTTGACCTTCATTTTTTTCTCCTTGTTGCTGACTTTTTCTCATTTTCATTCTAACTGGCGGGAGCGTCGGTCCATCACTCCGGCAACCCTGCCAACGGTGATTGAGCCAACACTCACCGGTCAATTGGTAGTGGATACAATCTGGGCGCCGCCTGTGAAAGATATCGCAAATTTAAAGCGAAAAAGGGCGTTGTCAAGCGTTGTCAGAATAATTTTATTAAATATGATAACAGATAGTTGACAGATATTGCGTTCGGTCGGTACCATGGAGTCGGATGGCGGGTCGAAAGGGTGCCGGAATCATGCCTGGTGGCCTTGACAAAATGCCCGCCTGAATACAGGGCGGGCATTTTTCCGCGCTTCCCGTAATGCCCACGAATGGCGGGCGAGGGGCGTCCTTCAACTGGTTATCGAGTCTAGCGGATCGTTACCGGCTAATGAATGTCGATGCTGTTGGTACTCTTATCGTAAGAACCCGTATAGAGAATCAGGTCCGGCAGGTCGTCCAGGGATGTCCAGTTCTTGACCGCGATCCCTCTTTGTAACGCCGTTTCGGGATTGTAGATCCTGAATTCACTGGCGCTGCGTCGATCACCCATTGGCCGGCTCACATATTTGAGCGACCACACCAGATCCGGATCCAACTTCATGGCCGTGACCATTTTTCGACCGACCGGTTCTGGAAGCTCCTTTGGTTTGGCAAGTTTGGGCCCATTTACGCCAGTGGTTGAGTCGGGTGATTCCTTCTTCCAGAATTTCCAGTTCATCGATTGGTTTCCTTTCTTGCTTTTCGGACTGAGATGATGACGCCTCGGCCCCCCTACGCCAAAAATGGAAAGGGTGCGTGGCACAGATGACCCTATCAATTAGCATGCCAAATCATATCTATTTGAATTGTAATGAAATACGGTTGGGTCCGGTTCTTGCTGAACCGGGGCAATTCTGATGGCGGCCCATCGACCAACGGAAATTTCCCGTCAAAAGGCGCCGAAGGATGGTTAAATTAGGATTGATATGAATGAGTTGCCGGTACGGGAACAGGGAGTTCCGGTTTTGATGTCCGATCGGACATCATAGTTCTCCACAGGTGGGGCGAAGGAAACTATTTGAAGACACCCTTGTCCAGTTTGTACTTGTGCATCAGTTTGTTCAATTGACGGGTGCCTATGCCGGCCTCCGATGCCGACGCATTGATCTTTCCCATGTTTCGGGCGAGGATCTCTTTGAGGTATCGCCGCTCGATCTCTGCAAGCCCCTTCTGCCTGACCGCTGCCAGGGTGTCGCTGGTGTCGATGGCAATTTCGGTCAGCGGTTCGGCATGATCGAACAGTTCGGAGGGAAAACTTTCCGGCGTCAGTTCGGCGGTCGTTTCGAGGATGTAGGCACGCTCCAGCAGGTTCTCGAGCTCACGGATGTTGCCAGGCCAGTCATATCGCAGCAGAGCCTGCATCACCGAAGGGTGAACCCCCTGGATGTGCTTGCTATTGAACTGATTGAATTTGTTTAGAAATGCATGCACAAACACCGGGATGTCTTCCTTGCGTTCACTCAATAGCGGAATGGTTATGGGAAACACGTTGAGGCGGTAATAGAGGTCTTTCCTGAACAGATCTTCGTCGCACATCTGTTTCAGGTCGGCATTGGATGCCGCGATCACGCGTACATTGGCTGCCAGCGTCTGTTCGCCGCCAACGCGCTGATAGATACTTTCCTGCAGGACGGTCAACAGCTTGACCTGTGCCGACTTGGAAATGGTACCGATCTCATCCAGAAAAATCGTGCCGCCTGAGGCCACTTCGAACTTGCCCAGCTTTCGTCGGTGAGCGCCGGTAAAGGATCCCTTTTCATGGCCGAACAGTTCGCTCTCGATCAGCGTCTCCGGTATGGCACCGCAGTGAACGCTGATAAACGGACCATTCTTTCGGTTGCTGTGACGGTGGATGAGCTTGGCGGTGAAGCTTTTTCCCGTTCCGGTCTCGCCCAGCAAAAGCACGGTGGTCTTCGTCGGGCCTACGGACATGACATTGTCATACACCTTTTTCATCCGGGGACTGTGCGTGTGGACAATATCGAGAGAATCATCCTTCCATATCCGGTCCCGCAGGTAGGCCAGTTCGGACTGCCGGCGCCGCTCACTTGACATTTCATCGATAACCAGGCGCACTTCATCCGCATCGATGGGTGTCGTGATGTAGTTGCTGGCCCCGTTTTTCATGTACCTCACGGCATCGCGGACATCGTCGTTGCCGGCAATCACGATAATGGCCATCAGCGGCCGTATATCCTTCAGGTGCTGGATCGTGGTCTTCGAATCCGTCGAACCGTCCAGGGTGTCATGCAGGGCTTCCATCAGGGAGAGTTCGATGAAAAGGCAATCGCAGGTGACGGCTTTGATCGTCTCCAGGATTTGATCCGATGAATCCGCGACATGGATGTGGTCGTCGGGAGATACTATTCTGCGGATGGCAGTGTTCGTGTGCGGGTCCTGCGATGCAATGAGGATGGTATCCATGAGGCTGCGCCAGGGGCGTCACCAGGTCAAGTGCCTGGTCAGGGTTAGTGTTGACGGGATCATCATCGATGGCGCTCTACTGCAATGCCATATTTTCGGATTTCCCATAAAAAACGGTTAAACACAAGCCCAATCTGGATACCATGATTCCCTTTTCGGGCGGATGGACAAGCCGGTTCGAGTGGTGGCCCGGCCGCTGCCGGTCTGATGAATGGTTGGGGTGGCGCCGGTCGGTTGGTCAGGGCCATGGTGGCTTGGCGCCTGAGAATGGCTGCGGATGGCAGGTCGGGGAAATGCCGGGCCCAAGGCAACGGCGACAATCGTCAATCCTATCGACAACGCTGCGGCCAACGAGGGATTTCAATGACTGAAATTGCGGTTAGTACCCGATCGCCTTTTCAAACGCCTCCCGGCGGCTTTTGCATTGAACGCAGTAACTGGTGACCGGTCTGGCAATCAGCCGCTCGATGGCAATCGGTTCTTCACAGTCTTCACAGATACCGTAGGTGCCGTCCTCGATGGCTTGAAGGCTTTCCCTGATTTTTTTGATCAGCCGGCTCTCCCGGCTGCGAATCCGGAACACATTGTTCTGGGAAAGCTCCTGGGTCGCACGGTCCAACGGGTCCGATTCGCTGTCGGAGGTGGCCTCCATCAACTCCCAAACGGTCTCCCCGGCCTTTTCGAAGAGAAGATTCAATTCCGTTTCCAGCAGCTGACGAAAATAGTCGAGATCCTTTTTTTCCATGGAGACTCCCTGTAATTGGCTACTCGCTGATCGAAGCGCTTTCCAAGAGTTGAAATTTTTTAATATTGATCGCCCGATGCATCTTCTTGCCGCTGGTAACCATCCCTTGGGCCCGGATCGGTTTTTGAAGCAGATCGAGAAATCGTCCGCTGTTCTCGATGATGTATTCTTCATCATCCGTGGCTGAAAGAGATACAGCGGAAACCCGGTCGCTCTCATCCCACGCGTAAGGGGTGACGATACCGACAAGCGTCTGCATGGATGCGGTAACTTTTTTGCTCATGATCGCTCCTGCTTCTTCTAACTTAAGGACCCGGCCGTATCCGTGGCCGGGTCCTCAGTTCTCTTATTCGGCGAGAATCTCGAACGCGGTGATCGTAATGATTTTCACATCCTGATCCTGCTGCAGTGTGCCCACCACCTTCGCCTTCTCACCGATGTGGTTTTCGACGAGATCGTTGCCTTTCTCGGTCTCGGCGATCTCGTAAACCTGGCCATTGCTGTCAACAATCTGGTAGCTGTCGTTGATCTCGCCCTGGATGGTCACCGGCTCCGATGCCATGGCGGTCATCGGGACCGACGCCATCAACACCAATGCGACCAGCACCGTCATGAACTTCATTTTACCTCGCTTCATTGCTTTTCTCCTTTGTTGGCTGGAAAGGACAACGTGTCTCTGAATATATCCGCCGGGCGCCGTCGACAGCCCGGTGATTCCGGTTGAGCAATGATTGGGCCATTATCATATCTATCAGATATTGTTTGAATAATCGCAAATTCTAGTATAAAATCAGAACTGTTAGATCCGATCAGTACCCGTCCGCCAGCCGCGCCGGAATTCTAAAATACAGTACGCATTTTGCCAACATATTGTTATCTTGATTATAATTAGCAGTGATAGGTGGGTTCTGGTTTTTAAAAAACCGGAACCATTTGTTCCACCCGGACAGATCCTGGCCGTCCATGAAGGCGAGGGTATGCGGGCGTGGCCGGTGCAGACATGATCCGCAAAACCAAAAAAGCCCGACACGCCATGCGGCCGCCGTCGCTTTCCGGCCGTCGGAAACCGGGCCTTTCCAAAACGGGGACATCGAACATGACGAATGGAAACAGCAATCTCAACCAGCCGTTCGGGTTGATGGACGGTGCTTCCGGTGCGTTTCAGCAGATCCACCAGGAGGTGAACCGTCAGCGGGAAATCACCGCCGATCACTCCCGCCCATTGGCTGAGCGTCTTGAAGCTTACGAGGACATCATCGATTCCGAAGTGGGCGATACGGCCTTTATCCGTGCCCGCAACATCGAACGGGAAACCGGTTTGCGCCAGATTTTCCTGAAGTTCGAAGGCGGCAATCCCACCGGGACCCAGAAGGACCGCGTCGCCTTTTTCCAGGCCATGGATGCCATGCGGCGCCGGTTCGACACCATCACGGTGGCCACCTGCGGAAATTTCGGTGTGGCGCAGGCACTGGCGGCCTCCCTGGCCGGCATCCGCTGTGTCATCTATATCCCGGGCAATTACCACACCCGGCGCATAGGGGAGATCGAGTCGCTGGGGGCAGAGATCGTCCGTGTGCCGGGCGATTATGAAGGGGCCGTCAAAGCCTCCAGCGAGCAGGCGGACAAAGAGGAATGGTACGATGCCAACCCGGGCGGCAGCAACACCACCATGCAGTTGGTCGCCTACGGCGGCATCTCCTATGAAATTTACGACGAGTTGGGCGATGCGCCGGCGGCGGTCGCCCTGCCCGTGTCCAACGGGACGACCTTTGCCGGGGTGTGCAAGGGATTCGCCAGCCTGAACCGGCGGGGCAAGACATCGCGCATGCCAAGGATGGTGGCCGGCTCCTCCTTCCGTAAAAACCCCATCGTCCACGCCGCCTTGAAGAACAAACCCACCTGCGAAGACCTGGTCCCCGAAAAGATACGGGAGACCCGGGTGAACGAACCGCTGATCAACTGGCACGCCATTGACGGCAACCTGGCGCTCAAGGCCATTCGGGAAACCAACGGATGGGCCGGTGATGCCTCGGACAAGAACATGCGGTTGTATTCCCGCCTGATCCGCGAGCGGGAGGGGCTGGACGTGCTCCCCGCCTCCACGGCCGGACTGATCGCCCTGATCGAAAACCACAAAATCAACCCTTTGCCCAACGACCGCTATGTGGTCGTCCTGACGGGGAGAAAATCATGAAAGTCGACGGCAATGCCATTGTCTATTGTGAAGGTGCGTTCAATACCCTGAACGGTAAGACGGCCCACGGACTGGTTCGCTTCTGCCTCCGGTATAAGATCGCTGCCGTGGTGGATTCCCGGCATGCGGGCCGGGATGCCGGGGAGGTGCTCGACGGCAAAGCCGTCGGCATCCCGGTGGTTGACTCCATCGAAGCGGCCGTTCAGACCGCCGAAGATGCAGGAATCCCGGCCACCCACCTGGTGATCGGCATCGCCCCCGACGGCGGGCGGCTGGGAAAAAGCGCCCTCCATGATGTGATCGGGGCCATCGAGATGAATCTCAATGTGGACTGCGGATTGCATGATTTTCTGTCCGAGGATGAGGAAATAACCCGGCAGGCGGACATGCGCGGCGTGGCTATCCGGGATATCCGCAAACCGCCGCCCAGGGACCGGCTGCACTTCTTCTCCGGCAAGATCGAGGACGTGGCCGCGCTGAAGATCGCCGTGCTGGGAACCGACTCGGCCGTGGGCAAGCGGACCACCGCCTGGCTGATGGTGCAGGCTTTCGAACGACTGGGCTATCGGACCCAGATGATCGGCACCGGCCAGACCGCCTGGATGCAGGGTGCCCGGTACAGCATCATCATGGATTCGCTGGTGAACGATTTCGTGTCCGGAGAGATTGAACACGCCGTGTGGCAGGCCTGGAACGAGCAGCACCCCGACGTGATCGTCATCGAGGGGCAGGGCAGCCTGATGAATCCGGCCTACCCGGGCGGCTTCGAAATCCTAGCGGCCGGCCGGCCGGACCTGGTGGTCCTGCAGCACGCCCCGGCCAGAAAAGAATACGACGGCTTCCCCGGCTATCCGATCCAGCCCCTGTCGCGGCAGATCCAGGCTATCGAGACCCTGTCGGAAAAGCCCGTGGTCGCCGTTACCGTCAATCACGAGAACCTTTCCGTCGACCAGATCCCCTTCGTTTGCGACGCCATCGAGAAGGTGGTGGGGTTGCCGGCATTCGATGTGCTCCGGGATCAAGGGGACGGCCTGGTGGCTGTGCTGGTTCCCCATTTGAAGAAACGATGACGCACGAACGCGATTGGAAGGCATCCTGAAAAAGGACAGTGGGCAAGAAAGGCGGCGCCGATGCCGGAGTCATCCCCCCCCATGGTAGACAGCAATGACGATCCCCTGAGCATCCTGGCGGTGTTCGACCGGTTGGAGGTGGGGCCGGTGAAGCTTGAGCGAAGGCGCCTTGTGGCGCCGTACCGGCTGTTTTACGGCGACCAGGCCGAGCAGACCGAACTGATCTATACGTACGAAGAGGATGTGTTCGATCCCGGCAGACCCGAATCGCGGAACCTGGCCGACATGATCGCCGCCCAGGTGGCCCTCAATTACGGTCTGTTCTGCCGCGCCATCGTCTTCAACGGCCTGTTCGACAAAACCGACCGCCAGTTTCTCAGAGAGATGGCGGAAAACACCGCCCGGGAAATTTTCGTCAAGAAGTTTTTAGCGCCCAACCCCTTTCTGGTGGGAGAGGCGGCCCGACTGCCGGCAGTCAAGCCCAAGGCTTATCTGCGGGCGCAGCTGACATTCCCCGTCACGGTTCGAACCGATCATCTGCCCCACTGGAAAACCGATTCGAGCCGCCACTGCGTTCTCTCCAGCGGCGGCAAGGACAGCCTGCTCAGTTTCGGCCTGCTGGACGAAATGGGCCGGGAGGTGCACCCCATTTTCGTCAACGAATCGGGCCGGCACTGGTACACGGCCTTAAACGCCTACCGCCACTTCAGGGACAACATCCCCAACACCGCGCGGGTCTGGGTCAATGCCGACCGGCTGTACCCCTGGATGCTTCGCCGGATGCCCTTCATCAGGAAAGATTTCGCCGGCGTGCGGTCGGACGAGTACCCCATCCGCCTGTGGACGGTGGCGGTATTTCTCTTCGGTGTCCTGCCGCTGCTGCGCAAACGGGGCATCGGGCGCCTGATCATCGGGGACGAGTTCGACACCTCGCGGCGCGTCACCACCCAGGGCATCCGCCATTATGACGGCCTGTACGACCAGAGCATCTGGTTCGATACCGCCCTGTCGCGGTATTTCATGCGCAAGGGCTGGGCGGTCAGCCAGTTCTCCATGTTGCGCCCCCTGTCCGAACTCCTCATCGAAAAGATGCTGGTCAAGCGGTACGCCCACATTCAGGAGCACCAGACCTCCTGTCACGCCACCCACAAGGCGGGCGACCGGATCAAACCCTGCGGCAAGTGCGAAAAATGCCGGCGCATCGTGGGCATGCTCACGGCGCTGGAGGAGGATCCGTCCCGCTGCGGCTACAGCGACAATCAGATCGCCGTCTGCCTGGACGCCCTGTTTGAAAAAGGGGTCTACACCCAGGCATCGGCCGAAGCGGGCCAGCTGTTTTTCATGCTGGCCCAGCTCGACCATCTGCGCGTGCCGGACAGCGTTGCCCGGTCCGCCAAACCCCACCCCGAAATCATGATGCTGCGGTTCGACCCAGACGTGTCGCCCATCGACGGGATCCCTCAGGACTTGCGGGTGGACCTGTACCGCATCTACATGGAACATGCCGACGGGGCGGTGCAGCGTCAGGGGACCGCCTGGCAGCCGGTGGATCCCTTTGCCCACCCGGATCTGCGGGCCCCTTTTGCGCCCGAATCCGGGGCATTGCAGGCCGAGGAGACCGGCGACGCCGACAGGCGGCCGACTACCTATTTCTGGGGTGAGCTCTGCTGGCCGGATGCCGCCCATCGC
Organism: Desulfosarcina sp.; assembly: GCF_055467485.1. Classification (NCBI taxonomy): domain Bacteria; kingdom Pseudomonadati; phylum Thermodesulfobacteriota; class Desulfobacteria; order Desulfobacterales; family Desulfosarcinaceae; genus Desulfosarcina; species Desulfosarcina sp. The sequence continues at coordinate 32,662 of NZ_JBUOIV010000039.1, forward strand.
CTCGACGTCGTGGACACCGCCCTGCTGCCGGTGGGGGCCATCGAACAGCACGGACCCCACCTGCCCCTGGACACGGACGCCTTTGACGCCGAGTACCTGGCCAGGCGCGTCGCCGAGGGCTGCCGCGACCCCAAGCCGCTGGTGCTGCCGCTGATCGCCTACGGCGTCTCCTACCACCACGAAGCCTTCAAGGGCACGATCAGCATCAACAACGACACCCTGGCCAACCTGGTCTACGACGTCGGCATCAGCGTGGCCAAAAACGGCATCAGGAAGCTGGTGATCATCAACGGGCACGGCGGCAATGCCCCGTCGTTGAACTTTGCCGCCCAGCGCATCAATCAGGATGCGCGGATCTTCGTCTGCGTGGACACCGGGGAAACCAGCGACGTGGATGTGGACAGCCTCATCGAAACCCCCAACGATGTCCATGCCGGCGAGATCGAAACCAGCACCAGCCTGGCCATCCGGCCCCATCTGGTGCGCATGGACCGGTTGCAGATGGAGGTGCCGGCCTTCACCAGCCGGTATCTCGATTTCACCTCCAAGCGGAGTGTCTCCTGGTACGCCCACACCCACAAGATATCCTCCAGCGGCGTCATGGGCGATCCCACCAAAGCCAGTGTGGAAAAAGGGGAGAAGATGTGGGAGCTCATCATCGCCCACCTGGTCATTTTCGTGGATCAGCTGAAAACCATGACGCTAAAGGAAATATACCAGCGCAAGTATTGACTATGAAAACAACGCACATCGAAGCATGGCCGGTCACCATGAAGCTGACCGAGCCTTACACTATCGCGTACGAGACTATCAGCTCGACTACCAATGTCTTCCTGCGTGTGGAGACCTCGGCGGGCATCGTCGGGTACGGCTGTGCGGCGCCGGACCTGGAAGTGACCGGCGAGACGCCGGCAGGCGTCATGGACGCCTGCAGCAAGGTGATCCTGCCGGCCTTCAAGGGGTCGGATCCGTTGCGGCTCGTGATGCTCATGGAGCGTATCCGGCCGCACCTGAAGGATCAACCGGCGGCTCTGGCCATGGCGGACATGGCCCTTTGGGACATTCTCGGCAAAGCGGCCGGACTGCCGTTGTGCAACCTTCTCGGTGGGTACCGCAGCCGCATGCGCACCAGCATCACCATCGGGATTCTGCCCGTCGAGGCAACCGTCGCCAGGGCCGTCGACTATGCCCGGCAGGGGTTTCTGGCCCTGAAAATCAAGGGGGGGGCGGACGTGGCGGTCGATATCGAGCGTCTGGTCAAAATTCGTGAGGCCGTGGGAAAGAAGATCGAGCTGCGCTTCGATGCCAACCAGGGCTATTCGGAGGCCGACGTCCTGCGTTTCGTGGCGGCGGTGCGGCCGGTTGGTTTGGAACTCATCGAGCAGCCCACCCCCCGGGCGCAGGACCGGCTGCTGGGGCGGGTTACCCGACAGATCCCGCTGCCCGTCATGGCCGATGAAAGCCTGATGAGCCTGAAGGACGCCTTCCGGCTGGCCAGGCGAGGCTTGGTGGACATGATCAACATCAAGCTGATGAAGGTGGGGGGCATCGACGAGGCCTTGAAGATCAACGCCGTCTCCCACGCCGCCGACCTGGAGGTGATGGTCGGGTGCATGGACGAGTCGGCACTGGGCATTGCCGCCGGCCTTCACTTTGCCCTGGCGCGCCCCAATGTGAAATACGCCGACCTGGACGGTCATCTGGACCTGACCGGCGACCCTGCATGCGGGGCGGTGCGGCTGCGCAACGGCACCCTGCACCCCACCGGCCGGCCCGGGCTCGGCTTCGACCCGGAGCATTGACCGGCACACGATAAAACAATCTCAATGCAGGCATGCGTCGACCCCCGCCGGTCGGTTCAGTGATTTGGCCATCCATTCATACTTTGCCGAAATCAAATCGAAAAATTCCTTTTGGGAGAGTTCTTTCAGGTACAGGTCAGACAGGTACCACCGCTTGGTGTATCTGCCGACCGACCTGAAGATTTCGCAGTTTTTGGCCACCATCAGGTCGAAGGCCTTCTTTTTCATCCCCAGGACGCCGGGTGCCATGTCGAACCGCGTGAATCCATGCTTTTGATTGCTGTATTCATCCCGTGCGTGAGCAGGACGTAGAATCCGTTTTTCGAAAACGAGGCCCTCCTGTTCGGAAAGCAGCTGCGTCGTTCGGGCCACGAGGACATCGACCAGCATCCGGACCCGCCTGGCCCGCCGGGACCGCGGCAGGCAGTAGAGGGGCAGGTCCGGCGTCTCCCGGATGAACCGGTCGCAGTCTTCGAAGATCTGTCGGGCCCGCCAGTCTTTGATGCGCCTGGCTTTACCGGTCTGGTACGTCCACATGCTTCTGCCCAGATAGCTTTTGGCGCTTTTTCGGGCGTACCTGCACAGAAAGGTCAACTCCTCTTCAACCTCCAGATAGAGGGAGTAGCCGGCCTTTCCTCCGCAGACCTCTTCCTTTAACTTCTCGATTTCCCGTTTTCGACCCCGGGCCAGGGTTTTTTCGGTCCGGTGTTTAAGGGCCATCGCCCGGTTGAAAATGTCCCGGGAGACGCTTTTCAGCAAGCCGGTTTCGTAACGTTCGACGGACTGGTTCAATATGGCGGTGGGGTGCAATCCCAATGAATCCCGAAGAAAGTGCAGAACCGGCCTGATCCGGCGGTAAGGGACCCGGCCGCCGGGGGGCAGCGCGTCCAGTTCAGCGAGCCATTGGTCGAGCTGCCCCCCGGCGACGCCAGCGTCCGCAAACTTTTTGCGCATGATGCGTTCCAGCCTGGGCGGCACCGTCCGGACCTGTCCGCTGAAGATCCTGAGGTCGGGTTTCTTGGGGGGTGCACCTTCCTCGAAATCACGACTGAGATCCGATCGGGTGAGGCCGTCATTGAGAAACAGCCACAAGTCGACCATGGCTCTGAACGCCGTGCCATCCACTTTCTTTGGTTTCCGGGGAGGCGGGGCCTGGCCGAAAAGAAGCCGGTAATGCCGGTCCGATATGGATTTCACGCGTCCATGAAGGATGTTGTAGACCTGCATGTAGGGCAGTCCGGTGCGTCTGGCCAGCACCGGAACGGACAGGGGGGAATGGATCTCGCCGAGGTGCTTCAGATCATGGCCGGTCAATTCAATGCGGGGTTTTTTCACCCGTTTTATGTCGCTGTGGGTCGTCATTTGAACCCTATGATCAGCAGCAGTCGTTCGCCGGACGGTAGCAGGCGTCCTGGAGGCGGCCATCCGTGTCCATGATATAGCAGCAGCAAAGATTGGCACGACCGTCTTGATCGGTCCCAGGCATGCTGCAGGTGTGCGGGGTGTCACCGGTGTCGTCCATGGAGGCCTTTTCCTCATACCCGGATTCGAACGGATGTTCCGTCGGCCGGGTGGAGCGCCCTTCAGACGCACACGACCACCGCTTCATCGGCCTTGTCCCTGCACACCTGTCCGAATCGCATTAATCAGGCCGCCAGCCATCACCACGCGCAGCTGTCTGCCGCTGAGGCGGTGAACCAGGGTGTAGGTCTCGCTGCGGGTGGTGTTGACCAGGCGCAATTGCCGGCCCGCCGGCAGCGCCGTCCGCAATTTGCCCAGCTGCAGCACATCACCCGGATGGATAGCTGCCCAGTCCTTCGGGTTTTCGAACGTCAGGGGCAGGATGCCGAAATTGACCAGGTTCTGGGCATGGATGCGGGCAAAGCTCTTGGCCACCACCGTGCGCAGCCCTAAGAACCGCGGTGCCAGGGCGGCATGTTCGCGGCTCGACCCCTGACCGTAATTGTTGCCACCCACCACGAAGGAGCCGCCGTTGTCCCGGCAGGCCATGGCCCGATCGTGGTACGTGTCGTCGATGCGGCTGAAGGCGAAGCGGCTGATTTCGGGGATGTTGCTGCGCAGGGGCAGCACGGCGGCGCCGGCCGGCATGATTTCGTCGGTGGAGATATCGTCCCCCATCTTGAGGAGCACGGGACCTTCAAGGCGGTCAGGAAGGGCGTCGAACACCGGCAGCGGCTTGATGTTGGGCCCTTTTTCCAGTTCACAATCCTCATCGCCCGACTCCGGCGGCACCAGCAGGGCCGTGTTGATCTTCAGCGCCGTCGCCGGTGCAAAGCGCGGACAGGCCATGTCCAGGGTCCGCGGGTCGGTGATGACGCCGGTGAGGGCCGATGCCGCGGCAGTCTCCGGACTGCACAGGTAAACCTGGTCTTCCACGGTGCCGGAGCGGCCCGGGAAGTTTCGCGGCACGGTCCGCAGGCTGATCTTCCCGGTGGCCGGGGCCTGACCCATGCCGATGCAGCCGTTGCAGCCGGCCTGGTGGAACCGCGCACCGGTCTGGATCAGATGTTCCATCAGACCGGTTTCGATCATGTTTTCGATGAGCTGGCGAGAGGTGGGATTCACATCGAAGGAGATATGGTCCGGCACCTGTCTGCCGGCGACCATCAGGGCCGGCACGGCAAAGTCGCGCAGTCCCGGATTGGCCGACGAGCCGATGTAGGCCTGGTAGATGGGGCGCCCGGCCACCTCGCGCACCGGCACCACGTTCCCCGGACTGCTGGGCAGGGCGATCAGCGGTTCCAGGCCGGACAGATCGATTTCGTCGGTCTCGTCGTATCCGGCATCCGCATCGGCGGTCAGCGCCCGCCAGGCGTCCGCGCGGCCCTGCTCGGCGAGAAATTGCCGCACGGCGTCGTCGGAGGGGAAGACCGTGCTGGTGGCGCCCAGTTCGGTGCCCATGTTGGCAATGACGTGCCGATCCATGGCCGTCAGGTCGGCCAGTCCCGGCCCGAAATATTCGATGATCCTGCCCCGGCCGCCGTCCACGCCATGGCGGCGCAGCATCTCCAGGATCACATCCTTGGCGCTGACCCAGTCCGGCAGCCGGCCGGTCAGGTGGACCCCCATCACTTTGGGCATGGTGACGTAAATGGGCCCCCCGGCCATGGCCGTGGCCACCTCCAGGCCGCCGGCACCGAACGCCAGCATGCCCAGCCCACCGGCCGCGGGGGTGTGGCTGTCCGAACCGACCAGGGTTTTGCCCGGCACGCCGAATCGCTGCATGTGCACCGGGTGGCTCACGCCGTTGCCCGGCCGGCTGTACCACACGCCGAATTTCCGGCAGGCGCTGCGCAGGAAAAGATGATCGTCAGCATTGCGGTAGTCGGTCTGCAGCAGGTTGTGGTCGACGTACTGGGCGGACAATTCGGTGCGCACGCGCCCGACGTTCATGGATTCGAATTCCAGCATGACCATCGTTCCCGTGGCGTCCTGGGCCAGGGTCTGGTCCATGCGCAGGCCGATCTCCTCACCGACGGCCGGTTCGCCGTCGATCAGATGGGCATCGATCAGTTTCCGGGTGACATTTTTCCCCATGGTCATTTCTTCCTCCGGTGACGCCGGGCAGTCGGCATCCTCACGGCCGGCGCATCCCTGGTGGTGAAGTCAGACCCGCGGGAGATGGTTCTGCCCCGTCGATCATATACCCGGGCAGGACGCCCGTGGCCTTGGGCGACCGTCGCGTCGGCATGGTCAGGACGCGGATCGTCCAGCCGGCGCCGTGTACGTTTTGACGGCAGTGTCGATCATGGTCTGTCGATCGACTTCACCTTCACGGACCCGATCGCGACATTCTCCCTGGCAGTGGCCGGTCGTGTCTCTGGATGGCATTTTTTTCATGGGTCTTTCCATATCATTAACGACGATATTCTGTTTCAACGCATGGTATGATGAACCTGTTTATCGAACCCGGGTGCTTGATCGTGCAGGGGCCGTCTGTCGACCATCGCCTGCCGGATCATTCGGAAAGAATCAATATTTCGGCACCGACACCGAAACGGGCCGCGTCGTCAACCTTGTCGCAGCGCACGACCCTGGCCACCGAATGCGACCGAAACGCCCAGCAAACCCGGGGATCGGAATTCCCGATGGCGAACTCGATGGGATCGTCCGATGGAGAGCCAGGCGCCCCCGTATCGTGGGAACCGGGCGCCCTGATCACGACAAAAGCACCGATCCGCTCGCGTTCAACCGATTCGAAATAGACGCCCGTGCTGCTGTAATTGCGCACGGTGACCATGCGGTCGTCGTCGGCATTCACATGCGCGCATGTCATGCTGACATCCTTGACGCACCGCTGATGCATCCGCCTGTCTGCGGTCTCATGATTCATGGTTGGGTTCCTGACATCGTGTCGTTCGCTGAACTGATGGAACAGGCACTGGCAATTACCACCATCCATTCAGATTGTCGTGATCGTTCAGGCGGCGCAAAAACGCTGGCACACCAAGGGCGCCGGCCGTCGGCTAACAGCAACAGGAGACATAGCGGGGCGAGCAGCAGCATGGATCAACGTGACACCCGCATGGATCGACGTAGTAGCAACAGGTGCTGTCACTTTCCTTGGAGACTGATTTTTCCGGGTCGCTCTTTTCAACGTCTTTGGTCTCGTCACTCATTTTACACCTCCGTGATTTAGCCCGTTAACGGTTCCGGTGCGAACTCTCGGTCCGGAACCCACGCGTCACCGACTACTTCTACAATAGTCGTGCCGAAGGCCCGTGCGCCTTTATCTTATTGTAAATAAATGAAATTAATATGTGCGAGCCTGATGCGGACGCTCAAAAATTTGATTCAATCAAGTTTTTGGATGGGAATGATCAAACGATTGAGCCGGGATTTCTCGCCTGCGTCTGTTCGTGCGCGGGAAAAAAGGGAAAGTGGATAGAAAATATGCCGGGTTAACGGGTGTTTCCGGAGAACACGCGGCAGGGTTACGGCAATCTCAACACCGCGGCCTGAACCAGGTTCAGCAGAGTGGTCGGGTAAAACCCGAGGGCCACCGTCAGAACGATCATGGCAACGGCCACCAGGCGGGCGGGCATCGTCAGGCGGATGGCAGGCTGCGGCCGGGCGGGTTCATCCAGGTAGGCGGCCTTGAGGACCAGCAGGTAATAGTACAAGGAGACGACGACGTTGGCCATGGCGATCAGCACCAGTGCCAGGTAGCCCTTTTGCATGGCGGCCACGAAAATCATCAACTTGCCGGCAAACCCGATGGTGGGCGGGATGCCGGCCAGGCTGAACAGGGCCATCATCAGGGCCAAGGCCAGCAGCGGGGAGCGCCGGTGCAGGCCGGCCAGTTCATCGATCTGGAGGTTGCGGCCGTCATCGGCCACCCGGGTCATGACCATAAAACAGGTGTATTTCATGATCAGCACCGCCGCTCCATAGAACATGGCGGCGGCATAGCCGGCCGGTGTCATGCACAGCATGGCCAGGAGCAGGTAGCCGGCATGGGCGACGCTGGAAAAAGCCATCAGCCGCTTGAAATCCTTCTGTGCAATGGCCGCTAGGTTGCCCACGGTCATGGAGACGACAGCCATGGCGATCAGTCCTCTGGCCAGCAGGTCGCTGTTGCCCTGGGCCAGGGAGATCAGGCGCAGCAAAATGGCCACGGCGGCCACCTTGGACACCGCGGCAATGAAGGCCGCCACCGGGTTGGGTGCGCCCTGGTAGGCTTCCGGCGCCCAGAAATGAAAGGGAAAGACGGCCAGCTTGAAGAAGAACCCGGCCAGGGTCAACAGCAGCCCGGTGACCGCCATGGGATGGCCCATCAAGGCCGGCAGCCGCTGGACCAGCATGTCGACGTGCACCGCACCGGTCATCCCGTAGACGATGGCCAGGCCGAAGAGCATGATGGCCGACGCGCTGGCTCCCACAAAAAAATAGCGCAGTCCCGCAATCATCCCCCAGCGGCTCTCCCGACGCAGGAAAACCAGGATGTAGAGTGAATAGCTGGACAGTTCCAGGGCGAGAACGATAGCCAGCAGGTGGACCGCAGAGGCCAGGATCATCATGGACAGCGTGCAGACGGCCAGCAGGAAATACCCCTCGCCGTGGTGCGAGGGGGCCACGCCCCGAAAGTCGTCGCACAGGACGACAACCAGGAAAAAACCGATGGCCAGCAAGGCCTTGAAGACCTGGGAGAAGAGATCCACCCGGTAGACGTGATTGAACAGGTCGCCGCTGATCGTCGCACAGGCGATGGCTGCCGCCACGGTGAACGCCGCCATGGTCACCGCCAGCTGGTAGTCCCTGCGCGGATCCGGTTTCAGGCAGGCCAGGATCAGGAACAGGGCCGCCGCCACCAGCAGGGTCAGTTCGGGAGTGAGTAGTATCCAGTTCATCGCAATCCAATTACTTGCATCGTGGCCGTATGGATCATGTCAAACAGCAGGCCGGGAAAGAGCCCGAACAGCACGATCACCGACGCCAGGATGATGCGGGGCACCGCCAGCGCGGCCGTGATGTCCGCCAGGCCCGCATATTTTTCCAGCGGCGGACCGTAGCAGGTTTTCTGGACCACCCGCAACATGAAGAGGGCGCCCACGGCCAGGGCAAAGATGGCCAGCGCGCCGGCTACCGGATAGACCCGCACACAGGACATGAACACCACCAGCTCCCCCCAGAAGCTGGCCAGGCAGGGGACGCCGATACCGGTCAGCGCGGCGATGATGAAAAAGGCGGTCGCCCGCGGCATCGTCCGGCTCAGCCCCCCCAGCTCGGCGATGGCCTTGGTGTGGGTCCGGTCGTAGATATAGCCCACCGACGAGAAGAAGAGCGCCGTCATGATGCCGTGGGCAAACATCTGGAACACCGCCCCGTTGAGGCCGTCGACCGTCAGGGTGGACAGCCCCAGGCCGACGATGCCCATGTGCGCCACGCTGGAGTAGCCGATCACATATTTGAGATCGGTCTGGCTCAACCCGACGAAGGTGCCATAGACAATGCCGCAGACCGCCAGCCCGGCCATGAGCGGTGCCCAGTACTGCCACCCTTGCGGGCAAAGGAACATGCCTACCCGCAGGATGCCGAAGGCCCCGATCTTCATCAGCACGCCGGCGTGGATCATGGACACCGCCGTGGGTGCGGCCACGTGACCCACCGGCGACCAGGTGTGAAAGGGAAAGACGCCGGCCAGAATGCCGAAGCCGATGTAGAGCAGAAAAAACGCGATGCGCTGCTGCGCCGGGGTAAACCGGTTTCCCTCCATCAGGGCCAGCAGGTCGAAGGTCATGGCGCCCGACTGAACCACCAGGTAAACGATGGCCGGCAGGATCAGCGCGCTGCCGGCCAGCAGGTAGAGGGTCAGCTTCATGGCCCCGTATTCCTTGCGGGTGCTTCCCCAGATGGCGATGAGCAGGTACATGGGAAACAGGGAAACATCGAACCAGACGAAAATGAAAAAGAGGTCCAGGCTCATGAACAGGCCAAAGACACCGGCCACGAGCAGGAAAACCAGGGCGAAGAATTCCTTGACTCGCAGTTCCATCTCCCAGCAGGTCAGCACGGCGGTGAAAAAGACGATGCCGGTAAGCAGCAGCATGGGCATGGCGAAGCCGTCCACCCCGTTGAAATAGGCAATGCCCAGGGCGGGAATCCAGGCCACCCGCTCAACGAACTGGTAGCCGCCCGCCTGCTGGTCATAGGCCACGAAAAGATAGATCGAGATGATCAGGGTCAGGCCGCTGAACACGGCGCTGACGATTTTGATGGCCCGCACATGCCTTGCCGGAATGGCTAAGATCGCCAGCAGGCCCGCAACACAGCAGAGCAGCAGCATCGTTAAAAAGGGAAAGTCCGCCAGCTGGTATGCCATGGTCACCCGCCCCATCCAATGAAAAGAATCAATCCGACCACCGCCGCAACCATGATCATCAGCCGGTACTGGATCATGCCGCTGTGAACCCAGTCGATCACCCGTCCCAGTCCGATGGTCGAGCGGCCCAGCCCGTCCAGGGCGCCGTCGATCACGCGCCGGTCGTTGGCGGTAAACAGCCGCGACACCCCCCGGTAGACCAGGGTGTCCAGCAACCAGCGGTAGAGCCGGTCCAGATACCAGCGCTGGCCGAACAGGTCGGCCAGCCAGGGGATGCGCTCCACCCAGCCGACCTGCCGGGCCTGCTTGCACCCGTATTCGAGCCAGGCCTGGAATATGGCCACCGCGGCCAGCAGGCATGCGGCTATCGGCAGCCAGCTGGGGTGGGCCGGCATTGCTGCTTTGACCCCCGCGTCGGCGCGCGCGAGGAAATCGTGCAGGGGCGTCTGGCACCACCCCAGGACGACGGTGACGGCCGCCAGGCACCACAGCACGGCGGCCATGGGCCGTTCGTCTCCGGCACCGTGGTGGCCGCCGTGGTCGTTCTCCGGCGGGGAGTCGCCCTCATCTCGGGGAAACAAAATGATGAAGATCAGGCGAAACGAGTAATAGGTGGTCAGGAAGGCGCCCACCGCCGCAGCCAGGAAGGCGACGGGGTGTCCGCTGTCCAGCAGGTGGCCCAGGATGATCTCCTTGCTGAAGAATCCGGAAAGCGGGGGCAGGCCGGCAAGCGCACCCGCCCCGATGATCGTGCAGACAACGGCCGACTTGAGCCGGCGCCCGCCCTGCCTGCCGATCTCGAACATGTCGTTGGTGCCGCAATGATGGATGAACACAGCGGCGCATAGAAACAGCAGCGCCTTGAATCCGGCATGGGTGATCAGGTGAAAGGCGCCCGCAAACAGGCTGCCGGCGCCCAGCCCCATGAGCATGAAGCCCAGCTGGCTGATGGTGGAATAGGCCCAGACCTGTTTGATGTCCCGGGCCACCATGGCCATGGTGGAGGCCAGCAGCATGCTGATCGTGCCGATGGCCAGGCACACCGCCATGGCCGTCGGCGAAAGCGAGAAGAAGCCGAACAGCCGCGAGAACAGGTAGACGCCGGCGGCCACCATGGTGGCCGAGTGCAACAGGGCGCTCACCGGCGTGGGGCCCTCCATGGCGTCGGGCAGCCAGGTGAGCAGCGGAAACTGGGCGCTCTTGCCGACGATGCCGCCGAATATCAACAGGGCGGTCAGGGTGATCATGCCGGGCGACAGCTGGGCAGCCACCGCTGCGGGATCGGTCAGCACCGGAATGTCCAGGGTTCCCAGCTGCAGCCAGAGCAGCACCAGCCCCAGCAGGAAGGCCACATCGCCGGTGCGGGTCATCACGAAGGCCTTTTTGCCGGCTTCGCTGGCGCTGAACGTGTCGAACCAGAACCCGATGAGCAGGTAGGATGCCAGTCCCACCAGTTCCCAGAAGATGTAAATCTGCAGCAGCGAGCTGGAGACGGTCAGGGTCAGCATGGCCCATGCGAAAAGGGACATGCAGCCGTAATAGCGACCGAATCCCGGGTCCCCGGCCATGTAGCCCAGCGAGTAGACCTGGACCAGGAAGCTGATCGCCGCCACCACGGTGAACATCGACAGGCTGGTCGGGTCCAGCAGGATGCCGATGGGAATCGTCATCTGACCGGACACCATCCAGACCGCCTGGAACACCAGCGGCGCCTGCATCTGCCAGTGCTGCACGAGCAGGGTGACGGCTGCCAGCAGCGACATGCCGGCGGCCCCGATGGAGATGGCCGCCGAGAGCCGGTGGCGGGACCGGGTGGCCAGCATGATCACACCGAAAGCCAGCAGGGGCAGCAGCAGGGCGGCACCGGTGACGAGCAGGCTGACGGGGAGCGGGGTTGCCGGTTGCATGGCTATCGCGGCCCTCCTTTTTCCCACAGCACCGCATCCATGGCTGGGTCGACCGAATCGGTGCGCCGGTAGACCACGAGGACGGCCGCCAGACCGATGGACACCTCGGTGGCGGCGACCGCCAGGATAAAAATCACGATGGCCTGGCCTTCCATCTGCTGCCAGTGCAGGGACGCGCCCACGAAAGCCACCGCGGCGGCATTGAGCATGATTTCGATGCCCAGCAGCATCATGATCAGGTTCCGCCGGGCCAGGGTGCAGAACAGGCCCAGGCTGAACAGGAGCCCCGAGAGCAGCAGGATGTGGTTGAGCGGAACGATCACGGCGCCTCCTTGCGGACGTCCGCCGACGGTCGGCGAACCCGGCGGCCCAGCACATAGGCGCCGACCAGGGCCACCAGCAGCAGCATGGAGGCGATTTCCACGGCCAGCCAGTGGGTCTGGAACAGATAAACGCCAAAGGCCGCCGGCGATGCCTGGGCCGCTGTCATCGGGGCCCACCCCGCCGGGTTGCGGCCGACCATCATGGAGCTGACGGTCAGAAAGCCCGCGCTGATGAAAATGGCCGGCAGCAGCTGTCCGACCGGAAAGAACATGCCCGGCAGCTTTTTCAGCCGGATCATCATGATCAAAAACAGAAACAGGACCATGATCGCACCGGCGTAGATGATGATCTCCAGCGCCGCGAGAAAGGGTGCGCCCAGCAGGTAAAAGAGCATGGCCGTGCCGAAGAACGACAACACCAGGTAAAGCACCGCATGGACCATGTTGCGCCGGGTGACGGCCATGACCGTGGACGCGACGATCAGCAGGGCGATGGCGTAAAATAAAAGGGTCAGGATGGACATGGTTGAATGTCCTGTTTGACAAGTTGGGTTACATGTGGCTGGTTAGCACATAGACCGGGTACTAGTCCAGGTCCAGCTTCACTTTGCACCGGTTGCACGTCACCGCGCCCCGGAAAACGGTATTGCCGCACCCGGGGCAGACACAGCGGGCCGCTTCATCCTTGACCCACTGTTCGGCACCGACTTTTCGCCGGTGGGGAACCACCCGAAAAAGGACTTCTTTTCAACGGTCATCGGAAAATGGTCAATGTGCCGGCAGGGAAAGTCGTCGCACGGATGACACCCCGCTTATCCTTTTTTTCGGGTGCCGTCACTGATTTCACACTGCCTGAAATGCATGAACCGGTCATCGGACAGGCACCCGCTGCATCGGATATCTTCGGCTGAAAGGGTTTCACTGTTCGGAAGCCTGCCCTTGCCTTCAACGCCCCCCCGGTAAAGCCCGGCCAGCCGCGGAATTTTCATTTCTCGTCGCGATGGGCGATATGAATGGCGCATACGCCGCAGTAAAGTCCGCAAGGAGAGAGAAAATCCGGATTGATCGTCATCGGCCAGACTCCCTGGAAAACGTATCCGCCGGGTATCGCCCCCAAAAAAGGCAGCCGGCGTTGTCGTGGGACCGGCGTGCATGCTCGCCCGGCGAGAAGATTCGCTCCGCAGCATCCACCCCGGGCGTTGTTCAACTCAGAACATGCCCGCTTCGGCTGGATCTGAAAACGGCGGTGGGTTTTCCGGTTCGATGGCAGACGCTGATGCAGATATCCATCCTATATCAGTCACGCAAGGTTTCTCAATAGCTAAAATAAAAATGCGACCCGATGCCTCGCCCGTTCGGAAAGCGATACGTCCCGGTCCCTCCGCGTGGCTGGTTTCCGGGGTTACACGGCGTCGGGGAACTTGCCTTTCCAGGGCACCGTGAACGAATCCCACACGTCGCTTTTGCGCTTGTGCTGCTCTTTCATCTGCGCGGCCACCAGGACCGACCCGTTGCTGCGGACGTTGACCAGGCCGTAGTGCACCCCGCCGCTGGGATGCGCGCGGCCGAGTTCGGTCGAGAAAAACAGCGGCAGCGTGCCGCGCGTCCAGCGCGCGGCGGCACCCACGGCGTCGGCCGTCGGGTGGTCGAAACTCTTGTTGTCGCCCGAGGAAACGATGTTGACGTACGGCTTGACCTTCTTGAGGTAGTCGACCGTGAAATCGGAGGACCCGTGATGACAGGATTTGGCGACCGTTACGCGGAACGGGTTGGCATCGCCGTAGTGTGCCATCAGGTGTTTCTCGGCCGGGATGTTGAGGTCGCCGCCGAAGAGAAACGAGTGCTTGCCGAAGACGAGCTTCAGCACGATCGAGTGGCCGTTGCGGGTGTGTGACGAGCTCGGGGTCGCGATCGGGTGGTCATTCGGGTCCGGGAAGGTGACGTACTTGACGTCGCCGTTTTCCGATATCGGCACCGGTCCGAGCACCTCGATGCGCAGTTTGTCGGGATCGTCCGTGGCGAAACCCGGCAGCGTGGCGTTGCGGCTCGTGATGCGCCTGGCACCCGTGAGGCGGCCCTCGGTGCGCGCCTTGCGTGCGGCTTGCCAGAAGTCCTCGAAGGTCTTCATGAGCTCGCCCCTGCCGATCAGGACGCCCGCGTAGTCGAGGTCGTCGAACGTCTCGGCAAGCACGGTCCCGCCGTTTTCCAGCCGGCCGAGATCGAAGGGCTGGCCCGCAGGCAGGTCGTCGTCATAGCGGATGATTCCGTTGTGGAAGACTTCTCCAAAGGTGAAATCAGGATCGTTCAATGCGTGGGTGAGTCCCCTGAAGTGATCCATGTCCGGATGGCTGACGACGACGGCGTCGACGTGCACCTTCTCTCCGGCCCTGATCAGGGGCCAGTATCGGTGCCGCAGAAACTGGTAGAAGCTTTTGCTCGGGCCGCCGTCGATCAGCAGCCGACCGTTGGGGGCTTCGACGATGGCACCGTCCCCCTGTCCGACATCGACCACGAAAATCTTGAGCGCCGGCGTGGCGCGCGTGTGCGACTGGCGAACCCAGCCGCCCTTGCCGCGGTTGGATCGCGGTTTCACCCGGTACCACGCCCCGTCTTGCTCGAGAACCTCCAGCCATGTTCCCATCAGGACGTGATTGACCGCCCTCGAACTGCTGCCGGCGCTTTCATGGAGGATCGTTTCGGGTTTGTCGGCATAGACAATGGTCGTCATAGCACCTCCTTTGTCAAAATGAGCGTTAAGGCGGGGCCGGCTGCCATAAACCGCCGAACCGGAGATGGACATCCGCGTATGATGGGCGGTTGTTCCCTGTCTCTGACACGAGGCATCCGGCCGACGGCCTGAACCGCCTGTCCTGCAATCCGCCCTGCGCGTTCCGGTATGCCGATGTTATCCCGATCGGGTTTCAACGCGTTTTGACCAGCTTCAGCCCCTCCGTTTTAAACGTTTCCGTCTCGAAGTAGCGATCATATTGCAGGAAATGATTGATTTCGTATCGGTTCCCCTTTTTATCTTCAACCGCCGCCCTCAGGTTGAACTTTCCCCAGGCCCAGGTGATCAGCTTGCAGTTGGGATTGGCGTCGGTTCTGAAGATGCTCCTTTCCGGTTTGGGAAAGGTATGGTGAAGGTAATAGGTGACTTTGTTGACAAACGGGAGATCTCTTCCCACCAGATAGATAAAGACCTTGTACAGGTATTGTTCGCCGCGCTTGTAATAAAATACCGATCTGTCGCTGCTGTCAGGGTCAAAGGGTTGGTCGTGTATTTCCACTTCAAATGCTTTCATCTATCCACCTTCTTTGTATCGCGTGTTCATGTAAGCTTAGGATTGGGCCTCATTTAAATCCGGAGGTCTCGACGCCTCGACCACCGATTCGCCGGAGCCTTCCTGGACGATCTCCTGGCCGGTGGCCGCTATCGTGTCTTGGCCCACACCTCTTTTGCTGGCGGCCGATTCTCCAAAGTAATAACCGATGATGGAGCCGACCAACCCACCGAGAGTGGCTACCGCGACTTGAAGACCGTCCTTGAGTTCCGTAAAGTTCTCATTTTTAAACAAGGCGAAATAGATAATCGAAAACACCGTAGCGACAAACATGAACGTCAACAGGATGGCTAATATGTGCTTAAAGTCGTTTATGATTTCCGTGAGGAACTTGACGATCATATAACGGATCGTCGTCTCTCTTTTATTGGCGTCCGCCGTGTTTCTTTCAAACCGCCAGCAACCCTTTACCCAGGCCATCCAGGTGACAAATATTCCGATCAGCGACAGTGTTGGAAAAAGTATCATGAATACATTCCATGAGGTTGTCACATAATAGGATACATCCATTTTCTGCACCTCGTTTTAGGATATTTTGAGAAGCTTGCAATTATTCATCGAATGCCAGTCCATTGGGAACGGAAGAAAGAAACTTCCGTAAGACAGCCATATTCAGCCTGAATTCAGCCATAGCCGCCTGCTCGCTATTACTGCCATCCATGGATTGTCCCCCGTACCCGGTAAGTGGCATGCTGTTTACCGGGCCGGCTTAGCGGCCGGAGCGGAGCACCCCCCTGGTAAAGCATGGGACGCATGCTCAATCGTCATCGATTTCGATTGGACCTTCACCAAAATCAAAAACTTCTGAATGGAACTCTATTTTGAACCATTCGCGAAATATCTTGTAATCTCTTTTCTTCGGCCACGTTGTCTCATCAATGCTCCAACTTTCAAGTTCGATCTCAAATATTTCTTTGTAAAGCGTTTTTATGAATTTTAGGGAGTCCTTGTCGTCATCGCAATGCGGTATCAGCAGAGCCGTGCAGTCCTCGTTCAGCGAATCGAAGCCGACCGGATCATCGAGCATGCCTGGAAGCGAATTGATCCATGCCGCATAAGGCGCTTTTGGTTTTATAATCGCGACTTGCCGATTCAACGCGTTCATGGTTTTTCCTTACACGGAACCCAATATGCCCAAAAAAATTTCATTTGTCGGCTCAATTATTTAACCCAGAAATTATTCTCTCCGGCCAACCCAATAAAACAATAGCGTTGTCCATAAAGCGTGCCTTCCATTTGGCGACTCTACTAGCCGCAGACCTTTCCGGGGAAACCCGGCAAGACCTACAAACCCAGGTCAGTGCGAGCCTGCTCGATCTCATCGGCCCAAACCCACAGTCGATAAGGGGGTGGGACGTCGTGCCAGCCGAAACGTCCCTTTTCAGAACAATCTCGAAGATCGATACAGATGCGTTGAAAAGCACGTTGTAAACCCTGGGCCGCCGTTTCGGCTGTTCCAAGCTTGATGCACATCCTGAATTCATAGGCAAGCAGCATGTCTTCGCCAAACTCATCCCACGCGCCACGCTTATTGCCCCAGGCGGTCTCGGCTGCTGTGATTGCCAGGTTCATGTCACGGTTACGGGGAAGTGAAGGGTAGATTGGGAAGAAAGCGGCCCAGCCATTCTCTACCATGTCAAGATTGAGGGTTCTTCGGTCCGGGTGGTCAGGCAGCGGAACCGGATCGTTCGGAGGGCCGCTAAACCAAGGGGCGATATAGGCCAATAGCCTTCCATACGAATCAATCATCTGCCCGGTAGGAATGGTGGCGACTCGCCTGACCACACCATCCGGCCTCGTCAGTCTTTCTGCAAGCCTGCTGTCAAAAACACCTGTAGCACGGTCTCCTGCACCGATGTGCCGTTCTGCTGCATCCGCTGTGAGCTTGGTGCAGAGATACTGTCTGAAATCTTCCGGCACCTGATCATAGAAACCGCTGGTCAGCCGCTCTCGACACAGATCGAGCTTCGGCTGGCTTTTTTCAGGCTTCCCTGCGTAGCCGGCCTTTTCAGGCGTGTCGCATGAAACCATCCGGATCGGTTGCTCAATGACAGGCGTGTCACCGTCGGAAATACGACTGAGGCGGCGCGGCTGGGCTGACCGCAGATTGCGGCTGAAGGGGAAATTGACCGTGACTGTCATACGATCCTCCTTGTTTGTCGGGTCGGTTCGAAGCAGCGGTTCTGCGAAAGCGTTCGCAGCCGATGCCTGCTTGCCGAGAGATTGCCGGCGGCGGTTCTCCTGCATCATGGATGCATCGGCCTTCGGTCCTGCAGGAGGTTGTTCCGCTTGAAGGGCCGGTTCGTGCCGTTTCGCTCCGGCCATGGCCGACTGGTCGTTTTTAGACTTCTATCGAGTGATATAGAGTAATTTTAAGGTATGAATTTATTCAACTATTTTATATTTCTGCCGGCTATCGTGGACTGAGGCCGTCTGACAATGTAAGTGATTACCATCCTCCGAATTACCAAAGCAGTTTTACGCTGATTAAAGCAATAACGACAGGTACCAGATAAATCGCAAATCCTGCTTTCCATGCGGGGCTATATCCTGAGACTTTAGTATAATTGGTATCATCTTTGTCACCAGACACTTGGAGATAGCCAGTGATTTCATCGTTTCCGTCTGCTATCTTAACGTCATCCATCCTCAGAAGGGACGATAGCAGTGAGTCAAGGGCATATATGACGCGAAATTTACGCCGGACATAGTTCTGGTCGATAATTAAGCCTCCAGCACTTAATGCAATAGAGACTAAGAGCATCGCCATCAAGACTCGGTGTAAGTTGACTTGGGCGCCTGGAGAATTGTCAACGATCGATTTAAAAAGAATGCCCCAACCAGCAAAATAAAGAGTGAGAAATCCTGTTCTAACGGTCCAGACCATTTTGTCATAGGCGTGAATGGCTTGGTTCTTTCCTTTTATTTCACCTAAAACAATTTTTAAAACAAGTGCTTCTTTGTCCATGTAATGACCTCTTTAATCCTACTCGAGACTTTCATAACAGTCAGGCAGGAATCGGGGAGAGCATACAGCGAAAAAAATAAGGTCCGTTATGCCGGTATTGGTGATTCGCTGGGGCGTATCATCTGGAATTCGTACCACATCACCCACAAATACATCAATTGGATCCAGGTCATCTATTTCTACACGGCCTTGTCCAGAAATGATTATGTAGCGTTCAGTTACTCCTTTTAATTTGTGCCACGCGGTAGTTACGCCGGGTTTAACTCTTGCTCGAGAAATAGAAACAAACTCATCTCCGGAATCATTCGCTGTTTCTTCAATAAAGCACCGTTCCTTGGTTTCGAACGCTGTGGCTACATTGCTTTTTTTTACTTCTGGTCGCACAGGCGCCTCTGTTAATTGCGACAACGACAAAAGCTAAGCGGCGTCAACTGCATAGCGGTCTTGCGTTTGTTTATGCGGATTAGGTGGAAAGCCGTTGCCCCTGCACTGGGGGGCGGTTCCCGCCGGTGTTACCGGTTGACCGCCGACATCCCTTCAGGGGAGTATCGTTCCCCGAGCACCTGATCGGCCAATTCATTCAGCGTTGCTCGATTTTCCGCTGTGAGGCGACAGTCAATTGCCCCCAGGTTGGTCTGGAGATTGGCGAGCTGAGTCGTGCCTGGAATGGCTACGACATGATCCCCCTGGTCCAACACCCAGGCCAGGGCAACCTGCGCTGCCACACATCCCTTTTGGGCGGCAATCTCCTTGATCGCCTCCACCAGTTTGAGGTTGACCTCGATATTTCCCGGCTGAAACCGCGGCTGCATCTGGGCCCGGAAATCAGTCTCGCTGGTGGGCCGATCGCTGATCGAGGCGTAGCGGCCGGTCAGCATTCCCCTGCCCAAGGGCGAGTAGGCGACCAAACTGATGCCAAGCGCCACACAGGTGGGGAGTATGTCCTTTTCAATATCACGGCTGAATATCGAGTACTCGGTCTGAAGGGCGGCGAGTTCCGGGGTCTCCTGGCGTTTGACCCTCTTCTCCACTTCGATATCGATCCGGTCCAGCTGATACCGGTTCATGATCTTCTCTGCGATGTCTCTGGAGAGG
>NZ_JBUOIV010000040.1:0-29276 GCF_055467485.1 Desulfosarcina sp.
CGGAAAAAATGTATTTATCGCACCCACCGCTGTCGTGATCGGTGATGTAACCGTCGGTGACGGCGCCAGCATCTGGTTCAATGCGGTGTTGCGGGGCGACATGGCATCCATCAACATAGGTGCCAACAGCAACATCCAGGACAACTGCACGGTTCACACTGATTTCGGCAAGCCGGCCATTATCGGACACCATGTGACGGTGGGGCATAACGCGGTGGTCCATGGATGCACGATCGACACCGGCAGCTTGGTGGGTATCGGCGCGATCGTGCTCAATGATGCCCATGTGATGGAACAGACCGTGGTGGCCGCCGGTGCCGTTGTCCGGGAGGGTTCGCGGGTG
This sequence comes from Desulfosarcina sp., assembly GCF_055467485.1. Lineage (NCBI taxonomy): Bacteria > Pseudomonadati > Thermodesulfobacteriota > Desulfobacteria > Desulfobacterales > Desulfosarcinaceae > Desulfosarcina > Desulfosarcina sp. The sequence goes on from NZ_JBUOIV010000040.1 coordinate 344, forward strand.
GGACCCCGGCAACTGGTGGCCGGTACGCCGGCCGTGGTAAAAAAGGAACTGACCGAGCTGCCCATGGATCGATTCGAGCGGTCGGTTGAGCAGTACCTGAAGCTTGCCCGAACCTACTTGGACCAGGAAATCTGACACGCGCCGCCTCTCGCAGCGTGCACATCACTCACTTACCGCTCCCGCCCAAAGGGATGTTTGTTTCATGGCACCTGCGCCGCCATTGCCGGAAAACCGCTTGAAACGGATGTGCACGATCTTCGAGCACGCCTTCCAATTCGTCGGGCTGCTGTCGACGGAGGGCATCGTTCTGGAGGCCAATCCGTCCTCCCTGCGCCAGGCCATGGTTTCGGCCGAGGCGGTAGTCGGAAAACCCTTCTGGCAGACTCCCTGGTGGTCCCATTCGACTGAGGAACAGACACGGCTCAAATCGGCCATTGCCAGGGCCGGCATGGGGGAATTCGTGCGCTTCGAAACCTTTCATCCTTCACCCGAAGGCGCCCTCCGCCCGATCGATTTTTCGCTAACCCCCATCCGCGATGATTCCGGCCGCGTCGTTTACATCCTTCCCGAGGGCAGAACGATCGACCGGCGCAAGGATGTGATGGCCATGGCTGCGGATAACGAGAAGCGGTTTCGCGAACTGGCGGAACTGCTTCCGGAAACGGTTTACGAAATGGACACGAGCGGCAACTTCCGCTACGTCAACGCAAAGGGGCTGGAGCAGTTCGGATACAGTCGGGCTGATTTCGAAGCCGGAGCGAATGCCCTGAGCATGATCATCGATGCGGATCATGAACGGGCCCTGGCGAATCTGACCCGGGCGCTGGCGGGGGAGTGCGTCTATCACTCGGAATATACGTGCCTGCGCAAGGACGGCTCCACTTTCCCGGGTCTTTTTTACACCGCCGTGAAGTACCGGAACGGCCAGCCGGCCGGTATATTGGGCATTATCGTCGACAATTCCCACCAGAAAGCGCTGGAGAAGACTCTTCGTGAGCGGGAAGCCCGCTATCGCATCGCCACCGAGGCAGGCCAGACCGGTGTCTGGGACCACGATCTTCAAACCGGCGAAATGGTGATAGATACCAACCTTGTCAATCTTCTGGGATTCGATGAGGGGGCAATTACCCGCTGGGATTCCTGGAAGGCGCTGTTTCACCCCGAGGATGTTTTTCGAATCATGGAACACTCCCGGGCCTACATCAACGGTCAAACCGCCTGTTTTGAAGTCCAGGGCCGGGTGCTGGACAAGCACGGTCAGGTGCGGTGGGTCCTGATCCGGGGAAAGGCCGAGAGGGATGCATCCGGATGGGTGCGGCGCATGATCGGAAGCGCCACCGACATCACCCGTCTTCGCCATGTGGAAATGGAGCTGGAGCGTGCCAAGGATGATTTGGAGGCCCGCGTCAATGCACGCACCCGTGAACTCAGCGCTGCCAACAAGGCCCTGCGGGCCGCTTTACGGGAGAAGGTCAAGACCACCCGGGCATTGAAACAACACGAAGCCGAATTGGAACTGAAAACAGCCAAACTGGAAGACCTCAACACGGCGCTGCGATTTCTGCTGAAGAAACTGGACCGGGAAAAGGCTGCTGTGGAAGAGAAGATGATGGCCGATCTCAGAGACCTGGTGCACCCTTACCTGAAGAAACTGGTCAACAAATCAAAGGAGCGGGAGATCAGGGCCCTGGCCACCATTCTGGACAACCACCTCACTGCCATCGTTTCTCCTTTCTGCCGCCACCTGACGTCTCCGGCCATCAACCTGACGCCCGCGGAACTGAACGTCGCCCACATGGTCAAAGCAGGCAGCAGTACCAGACAGATCGCCGAGTCCCTCAATGTGTCCTACAAGACCGTGGAGACCCACCGGGTCAACATCCGCAAGAAATTGGGGTTGACCCGCAAGGGCTCCAATTTGCGCACCTGCCTCATGGCCATGGAAAAGCCCTTGTCAACGATACGAGGGGTGTAAGTGGGGTCGGCTTCGCTTTCCCCGTTATTGGCTGGTGCAGGTAGAACGGCTGCTGCAATAAAAACGCTGACGGCGCCGAATCCCGCTTCAGCCGCTTTCTGCGAACGGGCGGTTTCCAATGGAACGGCCAGCGCGCTGCCGGGCGAAATGGCGACGATTGGAACGACCGATCAAAACATGACGATCAAAACTTGCCTTGACAGCTGTAAAAAATCTCCTTAAACTTTTTTCAAATAACAGACTGATTAAGACGCCTGCCTGCGAATTTTTCTATAGCCCGCGCGCTTGCCACCGCCCCCGCTGATTGTTGATTCCTGTTCCCTGCAGATTGACCGCCGTCGACGACGGTTCATTCAAGGATGTCGGCAATGAAACCAATCATAAAGATGTGCCTATCCGGCTCCCGGAAGGCCGCCATGTATTCCGGGAGCGCTTCATCGGCAAGGGGACTGTCCCGCTGACCCGCTGGTCGGAAGGCCGCGCATATTTACGTTATGTGCCCGCTAGCGGTGCGACGGAGACATCCAGAGGAAACGCTTCAACGGAAAGGAGGCACACCATGAAATTTTCCGATATTTTTGTCCCACGCTGGCAACATTCCAACCCCGAGGTTCGCAAACGGGCGGTGGAACGGCTCAAAGACATCAAACTGCTGGAGCAGATCGCCGAAAAAGATGACGATCCGGGTGTCTGCCAGGCGGCCATGGTCCGCTTGGAGAGCCTCCAGGTGAAAGAAACCGTGGCGTGATGGAAAGGTGCGCAAGAAAATCAGGTCCGGGTGCAGGAGAGAACACCCGGACCTGAAAAGGATTGTCGGCATCTCTTTCACGCTAACTTCAGGTGAGCTTTTCCGCCAGACCGGCAATGGCCTCCAGATAGCGGTCGAGGCCGCGCATGAAAATGTCGTTGTGGTTGGCGCCCGGCACGTTCACCAGAACTTTGTCTTCGGCACCACTGGCCTCGAACAGCGCCCGGCCATCGCTAAAGGGTATGATATGGTCATACTCGGCGTGGATGATAACGGTCGGTTTGGTGAACGTCGCGATCTTGTCCACATTGGCAAATCCGCTGGCCTCATCAAATCCGATCCGGTCCGGGTTCACGCCTAACAACCGCAGCAGCGGTCCCGCCCATGCAAATCCGCTTTCGATAATCAGCCCGTCTATCCGGTCGCCCTTGGTATAGGCCAGTTCCAGGGCGGACGCACTTCCCAGGGATCTGCCCATAACGATCAGCGGCCCGGCAAACCCGTTTTCCGTCCTCCATTTTTCAGTAAAGTCCAGGACCCGATGGCAGTCGGCCATCATGGCGGACACGGTCGGGCTGCCACCGGAAAAGCCGTAGCCCCGGTAATCCACGACCATGAAGTTGATGCCCAACCGGTTGAACATCGGGCCGATGTCGTCATAATCGGAAACGATTTCGCCATTGCCGTGAAAAAAGAGAATGGCAGGCCCCTTGGCGTGGGCCATGTGAAACCGGGCACCGACACCGACGTCGCCGTCCACCGGAATCAGTAACTCCTGAAAAGATTTCCTGCCAGATGCGGATCCGGGCGTTTTTCGCGGATGGAAGAGAAACATCAGCACATCGGGTCTGTCCAGGACGGCATAGTCGCCGGATACTTTTCGGGGCATGGGGGACCTCCTTGCCTTGTGAGGGGATAAACGTGATTGCAATTACGATAAATATGGTCGATAGGATGCGGCTGCGTCAAGGGACGTTTACAACCCGTGTGTAAAAGGGTAAATAGATGCCCATGAGGATACTGAGCATTTCTGATATCGTGGTTCCCGAATTGTCCGAACGGTTCGACGCCCGATCATTCGACGGTGTCGAACTGGTTCTGAGTTGCGGTGATCTGCCACCGGAATATCTTTCATCGGTCCGTGAACAACTGGACGCGCCGCTTTATTACGTGCGGGGCAACCACGACATCCGCTACCAGAGCGCTCCTCCTGTCGGTTGCGTGAACATTCACCGGCGGCGGATCACCTTCAAGGGACTTCGTATCCTGGGGCTGGAGGGATCACGCTGGTACAACGGCGGGCCGATCCAATACAGGGACTACCAGATGCGCCAGATGATCTGGCGCATGATGCCGGGGCTGTGGCTCACCGGCGGCGTGGATCTGGTGGTCACCCACGCGCCGCCCAGGTACATACACGATGCGGAAGACCGGTGCCATCGAGGCTTCGACAGCTTTTTAAAGCTCATCAGCCGCTTTAAGCCCCGCTATTTTATCCATGGCCACATTCACGCCCACTTCACCGACCCGTCCCAGCGGATAACCCTGGTGGGCAATACGCGTGTGATCAATACCTTTGCCTTCCATGTTCTGGAGGTGGATCATGAGTAGTCTGACCGGGCTGATCAAAAAATGGTGGCGCGGCAACCGTTACACCGAAGCCAAGTGCTTCCGGGAGAACCAGGAGTGCGAAGGGGCATTCGACCACATCGACCGGGGTATCTGCAGGGTGCCCCTGGATCAGATTGTCGGCAGTGTGGGCCGGTACCATGACTTCGACAGCCAGTTCAAGCTCAAGGATCACGTACCGCCGGACCGGCTGATCAGCGTCAAGCAGGCCATGCGGGAAGGAAAGTCCCTGCCGCCGGTCAAACTTTACAAAATCAAGGATGAGTATTACGTCCTGGACGGCAACCACCGCATCGCCGCGGCCAAGGAGTTCGGCCGCAGCGATATCATTGCCAAGATCGTCGAATTCATTCCTTCCAGCCATACCCTGGAGAACATCATTTACCGGGAAAAAAGCGAGTTTATGGAACAGACCGGGCTGGCGCATCCCATCGACATCTCCGAAGTGGGCCAATTTCCCTACCTGCTCGAACAGGTGGACGCCCACCGGGCCTATCTCGCCGGAGGGGAAAAACCCGGCGCGACACTCAAGGAAGCCGCCGAAGACTGGTACGTTACGATTTACCAGCCCATGACCGACATCATCCAAAAGGGAAACCTGCTGGCGTCCTTTCCCGGCCGCACCCTGGACGACCTGTACGCCTACATCTCGTTTCACCAGTGGGAGAAGGGGCGTACCCGCCACTACGGCATCGGCATCGACAAGCTCATTCCCAGAGACATGGAGGCATTCAGAGAGAAAATGGGCACAATGAACAAAGAAGAATATCCGGAAATGCTGCGCAGCATCACGGCGTTCATCACCATGAATGTGGAAGCCAAGCGGGAATTGAAGATCGTGGACAAGCTCTTCGCGCTGCCTGAAGTCAGTGAGGTTCACTCCATCCACGGCAGTGTCGACATTCTGGTCAAGATCACGCTGACCCGGGACCTGCTCTCCTCGGACGCCGAAGTGATCGGTCAGTTCGTCCACTCGAAGGTGCGCCAGATCGATGGCATCCTTTCCACTCAGACATTGATTCCGGGAGAGTCTAGGGTGAAGCCTCAGCAATGATCGATCTGCGGTGACCCTGTGGATGGCAACGACACGGTAGCGGTAAGAACGATGATTGACCACCCCATGAATCCGAACGTCGTCACGGAGAATTTTACCAGCTATGCGGTATCGGTGGACCGGTGCATGGCAGGGGCGGGTGCGGCGGCATTGTTGGCTGAGGGGCGGCCGGTGATGCTCAAACCCAACCTGGTCAATGATTCACCCCACCCGGTCACCACATCGCCGGTGTTCTGCGAGGCGGTGATCGCCTTTGTCCGCCGGCATACCGATGCGCCTGTGGTGGTGGCCGAAGGATGCGGCGACGCCGTTCTGGAGACGCCTCACGTATTTGCCCGGCTCGGCTATGCCGACCTGGCCGAGCGGTTGGATGTCGGCCTGCTGGATCTCAACACTGCGCCGTTGACCCGGCGAGTGGACCGACGCTGCAAACTGTTCCCGGAGATGTGGCTGCCTGAAGCGGCCTTCGACCATTTGTTGATATCCCTTCCCGTACTGAAGGCGCACAGCCTGTGCCGATTTACCGGTAGCATGAAAAACATGATCGGCCTGGCCCCTCCCAGTCACTACTCAGGGCGTTTCGGCACTTGGAAAAAAGCCGTTTTTCACCACCGGCTGGACCATGCCATCGTCGCGCTCAACCGGTACCGACGAGCGGATTTCACCGTCATGGACGCCAGCATCGGCCTGGCGGATTATCATCTGGGCGGCGCCCGCTGCGATCCGCCGGTCAACCGGATCCTCGCCGGCACAGACAGTCGGGCCCTGGATCGTGAGGCCGCGACACTGTTGGGCCTGGATTGGACTCGTGTTGGCCACCTGGTATGAGCCCTCAGTTGCCTCTTGCATCCATACGCAAGCTGGCGCCATTCGTCTGGCGATGATCAGCAGGGTGCTGAAAAACATCATGCACGCAGACAAGACAAGTCAACATCCGGCGGAAAAGCGCAGTTTATGGTTGATCAATGCGCATGTTGAGTCGGATGCCAACGCCGTATGGTCGGGCGCAATCGTTTTTAAACAGCCTGTCAGCCCATCGCTTTAAGCGCGGCGATGGTATCCTCAGGGTCCGGGCGCACGGTGTAGTCGGCGTTGATGGCCGCATAGCGGATCATCCCGTCCATATCGATGATTATCCGGGCAGGCAGAGGCAGCGTCCACGACGCGTCACCGTTGAAATCTTCCAGATCGACACCGAAGTTCCGGTAAAGTGCCTTGAGGTCGGCGGCCATGGTATACCGCAGCCCATAGCGGGCGGCCACGGCATTACCCGGGTCGCTGAGAATGTCGCATGCCAGTTTTTTTTCCTCGGCAATGGATTGATTATGTGCGATGGTGTTGGGAGAGATCAGCACCAGGGTGGCGCCGAGTGTTGAAATGGCTTTTGCGTTTTCATTGAGAGCATCCAGCTCCATATTGCAATAGGGTCACCAGCGCCCCCGGTAGAAAGACAGGACCACCGGGCCGCGTCCGATGAGCTCGCCCAATGAGACATCCTGGCTGCCGGTGTTTTTCAGCACAAAAGCCGGTGCCGGATCGCCGACTTTTACCGTTCCGGCCAGGATGCCGGATTCAGCGAGATCCTTTGTGGCGCGGTGCATGACGGCCAGGACCTCCTTCGGGGCCTTGGCTTCAAAACCCTTCTTGTATGCGTCCAGTTTGTCCTGAAGTGGCATGATCGACTCCTTCCATGGTTGGGTTTAATTCGGTGGTTGAACGTGAGTAGCCGGAATGGACTGATAGAGTAAAGATGGGTTCGAATTGAAAGTATGCAACCGGGGTGCATCCCTGCGACCACGCAATGACGTCGGATTGAACATTCCCCACGGCAAGCCGCGGGGAATGTTCAGGCGACAGCGGCAGTTCTGCGCAGCACCGCAAGGATAAACAATCGATTTTGAGTGCGCTTGCCAACCCCGCCGCAAGCGGCGAGAAATGCGCTCGCGATAACGGTTCAAATGAGGGCGAACGGCAGCCTTGGCGTCGGTCGCAGTCCAAAATCAACTTGAAAGGAGACGCTCCATGGGCTTTACGGTGGTCAACACCATCCACCTTCCCGGTATCGATTTCGGCGATCATCTGCTCGAACCGGTGGGCGCGCAAGTCGTTTCAGCCATGGGACGCAGCGAGGAAGAACTCATCCAATGCACCGGCCAGGCCGATGGCGTGATCTGTTCCGGACCCGTACAGCCCTGGACCGGGCGCGTGATCCGTGCGCTGGGAAACTGCCGGATCATTGCCAGTCTGGGTATTGGCTTTGACCGGATCGACCTGGAAGCGGCCACCGAGAAATGCATCGTGGTGACCAACGTACCGGATTATTGCATCGACGAAGTTTCCACCCACGCCATCTCCCTGATGCTGGCCCTCAACCGCCGGCTGTTTGTCATGGACCAGGCCGTCAGGCGATCGGCCACCCATTTCGTCCCTCCCGATCGGAAAAGCATTGAGCGGGTGATCCGTCCGGTATTCCGTCTTCAGGACCAGGTCATGGGAATTGTCGGGCTGGGGCGCATCGGCACGGCCACGGCCATAAAGGCCCGCGGCCTGGGTATGAAGGTCATCGCCTGCGACCCGTATGTGTGGGATGCGGTGATGCGGTCTCACGGTGTCGAACCGGTGGATCTGGATACACTGCTCAGGACCGCCGACATGATCAGTATTCATTGCAGCCTGACAGAAGAGACCCGGACCCTGTTCGACGACCGGGCCATTGCGAAAATGAAACCCGGTGCGTATCTGATCAACACCGCGCGCGGCGAGGTCATCGATGAAGCCGCACTGATCCGTGCACTCAACAGCGGCAGGATCGGCGGTGCCGGCCTGGATGTGACCTGCAACGATCCCATGCCTGACAACGACCCGCTGCGGGATGCGGCCAACACCATCCTTACCGGCCACGCGGCCTGGTACTCCACCCAGGCCGACTCGGCGGTTGAATTCTGGCACAAGGCCATGGCCCAGGTGGCCCTGGCGCTGCAGGGGCGCTGGCCGGTTTATCCAGTCAATCCCCAGATTAAGCCGCAATGGCAAAAGAAGTGGGCGCGGCAAGTGTGACGGCTCCACTTCAGGGGAGGGGGCGCGACCCATTGAAACGATCCAATCAGCCCGGAGGGTTTCCATGAACTGTCCCACGTGCAAGGCCACGGTGGATAGAGGCGCGAAGTTTTGCCGGCAGTGCGGCAGTCCCATCGGCATCGCATGTCCATCCTGCGGTGCGCCCAATCCGCCTGACAGCAGGTATTGCGGCGATTGCGGCGGTCGGATGACGGCAAAAAAAAAGGCTGTGCAGGAAGCCGGCGGGCTGACGGCGAATGAGCCGGCGCCTGATACGGTCCGGCAGGGGGAACGGCGGCATGTGACGATCCTGTTCACGGATCTGACCGGATACACATCCCTGTCCGAAAAATATGACCCGGAGGATATCCAGGCGATGACGGTCGCCATTCAGTCCAAGGTGTCGGCGATCATACGAAAATATCACGGATACCTGGAGCGGGTGATCGGCGACGGCATCATGGCCGTTTTCGGCCTGCCCATGTCCCATGAAGACGATCCGGTTCGCGCCATCAAGGCGGCCAGGGAAATTCACCAGGCCGTCGCCTCCCTGCGGCCGTTCAGATCCATGGACGACGCCGAGCCGATCAGCATGCATACCGGCATCAACACCGGCCTGGTGGTCACGGCCAACCCCCGCCCCAAAGACGGCACCTACCAGCTTTCCGGCGATGCCGTCAATCTGGCGTCACGGCTCTCGGACATGGCCGAACCCGGAACAATTATCGTCGGTGCCGAAACCTATCGGCAAGCATCAGGCATATTTGATTTTGAGGTCAGGCCGCCGCAGAAGGTCAAGGGTAAATCGGATGTGATCCAGGCCTATGCAGTGGTCCGGGTCAAGGACCGCCCGGTAACGGTTCGAAGAAAAACGGGACTGCAGTCACGGCTGGTGGGTCGTCGGCTGGAACTGTCCCAGCTTCGCGAAGTTACGGCCCGGTTGAAGCAGGGGTATGGGTCCGTCTGCGCCATCATCGGTGAAGCCGGCACCGGTAAAAGCCGGCTGATCGATGAATTTGAAACCGAGTTTGCCGCAACAGGTCACAATTGGATTACCGGCTTCGCTTACGCCCACACCCAACAAATTCCCTATTACCCCCTTCTCGATCTGGTCCGGCGCTGGCTCAACCCCGAGGATATTGCCACCAGCGAAGACCTGAAAACCCTGATCACCGCTCGTGTCGGATCCAAGCTGGGGCCGGATGCCGAGGAGATCCCCATTATCCAGGGACTCCTTGGGCTCGAGGTGCCCGAAACCGAAGGCATGAGTCCCGAAATCTGGCAGAAACGGCTCACGGCCGCCATCACGCGGCTGATGTCCGCCATTGCCGCTGAAAAGCCGACGGTCTTTTGCCTCGAGGACCTTCACTGGGCGGATACCGCCGGTCTCGATCTGCTGAGGGCCATGCTGAGCGAATTCGGTTCACCATCCATTTTGTTGTGCACCTACCGTCCCCAGTTCAGCCTGTTTACCAGCGATCAGTCCGAAGCGCTGGGCGCCGTATATCGGGAAATCCGGCTAAGCGAGCTTTCCCCTTCGGAAGCCAAGGATATGATGGAGTCACTGCTCGACAGTGACCTGCTGCCCCTGGACCTGGTCCGGCTGATTCGCGATCGGGCCGAGGGCAATCCGTTTTACCTCGAAGAGATGGTCAACGCCCTGATCGACGCCGGCGCCCTGATTTTCAAACAGGACCAATGGCAGTTGAAACGGGCCTTTCTGGAAACCGATGTACCCTCGACGATTCACGGTCTCATCGCTTCCCGTCTGGATCAGCTCAGCCATAAAGCCAGGCGTGTTCTCCAGGAGGCATCGGTCGCCGGCCGTGCCTTTTTGTACGATATCCTCAAGCATATATCGGTCTACAGCGAGGGGATCGAGGATGGGCTTTACGAACTGGAACGCAGCGGTCTGGTCCATACGCGTGCCCTGCACCCTGAAATGGAATTCATGTTCAAACACGCGCTGATCCAGGAAGTCGGCTACAGCAGCCTGCTGCGCAAGGAACGGCAACAGGTGCACGAAAGCATCGCCCAGGTGATGGAACAGCTTTTTTCAGACCGGTTGTATGAATTTTACGAAACGCTGGCCCTGCATTACAAACAGGGATTGTCTACCGCCAAGGCCGTCCATTATCTGATCCGGTCCGGCACCAAGGCACTTCGGCGCTGTGCCCTGGAGGAATCGGATCAGTACTTCAGGGAGGCCCAGACGCTGCTTGAAGATTGGAAGTCGCAGTCCGGGGAAGAAAATGCCCTGATACTGGATGTGATCAATGAGTGGGCCTTTGTTTTTTATTTTCGCGGCCGCAATCGGGAACTGCTGGAGCTGTTTCAAAAATATCAGCCCTTGCTCGACGGTATTAAGGACGCTTCGCGGAAGGGCATGTACTGGGCCTGGCGGGGATGTGCGCTGTGGCACCGGCACCGGTTCATGGAAGGGTATGAATGCCTGTCACGGGCGATGGCACTGGGTGAAAAGGCCGGTGACGACCGGTTGCTGGCCTACGCCAACACCTGGATGAGCTTCCCCTGCAGTGAACTGGGGAAAATCGACGAGGCCATTGCCTGCAGCCAGGCGGCCGAGCGGCTGTACGAAGAAGGACGGGTAAAAGATCCCTATGTCTATTTCCACTCCCTTGCCGGCAAAGCGTATGCATTCTGGCACCGCGGAGATCGACAGGCCACCTATGACATCGGTACCCGGCTTCTGGAGTTCGGCAGGCATCAGACCAATATCCGCAGCATGGTGATGGGCCACTGCTGCCACGGATGGAGCCACCTGGTTTCAGGGGATATGGACCGGGCCACGCGGTGTTTCGAGGACGCTGTGCACATATCCGCCGATCCCTGGTATGCCCAGTTTCCGATTCTGGCTTTATGCTATGGCCGTATCAGTAACCGGCAGTTCGGTCCCGCCCTGCAACTGCTTCAACAGCTGATGGCGTTCAGCGATGACCATGGCGCTGAATTTGTCGGCGAACCGGCCCGATTTTTCCACAGCCTTATCGACATTCAAAAAGGTGATGTCGAATCGGGCATCCTGCGCATGGAACAGCTTCTCGAAGAATGGGATGGCGCAGGCTGCCGGCTGCGCTATCTGACCTGCGGATTCGTCATGGCCTGCGTATACAAGCAATTGCACCACCTGACGGATCAACCGTCCGGCGCCGATACGGCCGACCGGTCGCAGATGCTTCTTCGAAAAGCACGGGGATGGTTCGGGAGCTGTATCGACACGGCGAAAGACCTGGGGGCCAAGTCCCTGCTGGGCCGTACCTATCTTGAATTGGGCGACCTTTACCTGGCCAGCGGCAGCCACGACACCGCACTGGATGCCTACCAGAAAAGCGCTGCATTATTTGAACAGAGCGACGCCGGTATATACCTGCAGCAGGCCAAAGAGAAGTTGGAAAAACGGTAGCACAACCATTGTTGACAAGCCTTTACATCAGGAGGTGGAAATGAAGATTTCCCCAGTGGTGAAATTGTCTTCGAAAATGGTTTGGCCGATTGGCCTGTTGGTAATACTCGGTTTTTTCGTTATGCCTGCCATGGCCATGGACCGCTTCGTGGACCACGCTGACGGAACGGTTACCGACAATAGGACCGGCCTGATGTGGGCGACGACGGACAATGGAAGCCCGATCAACTGGCCGAGCGCTCTCTATTATTGCCAGAAATACAACGGCGGCGGGCATACCGACTGGCGATTGCCGACCATCGCTGAACTGAGGAGCCTATATGACCCTGACGAAGTCAACCCACACGGTTACCATCTTACCACGCTGATAGACACCTCTGCCCAGAGTTGCTGGGCGTCGGAGACGCGTGGGAACAAAGCCGCACGGTTCAACTTCACTTACGGTGACGTTTACTGGCTGCGCCAGTTTTATTCCGGTCCCACCCGCGTCCTGCCCGTGCGCAGCGGTAATTGAGCATGGCACAAGGCGTCCGCTAAACGCACAACCTGGAAAAGAACGCGTCCCGAAGGAGAGTAGCGGCCCGGGTATTATAAATTCAATGTGGACAATTATTAAAGGCGACCGAGTTTTCATGATGGCAAAACATGGTCTGACTAAACCCGATTATCACAACCATTGCTGCAAGAAATCAAATGTCCTGACAAGACCGATTTTATTTTGGCAAGGATTCTATTAGTTTTTTAGTTACTTTAAAAGGAGGGGGCATATGTATAAAGCTATCCTGGTGCCATTAGATGGTTCAAAACGAGCTGAAACGATACTTCCTCATGTAGAAAGCATGGCGTTGCATTACGATTCTAAAATAATCTTCCTGCAAATTATCTCACCAGTCGGCGAATATCAAACATTACTGGCACCTGATTATCGCTATAGGGAAGCATTCGAACGACACAACAAAGAAGCTGAATCGTATCTGACGAACGTGGTTGACCAATTTAGCGAGAAAGGCATCAGCGCAACAAAAAAGATTGGACACGGTCGTGTCGTTGAAACTATTCTACAGATTGCTGAAGAAATGAACATAGACTTGATCGCATTTTCAAGCCATGGGCGATCAGGAGCTAAGCGGGTTTTTTATGGAAGTGTGGCCTCAGGTTTATTGAGCAAGGTGGATAGGCCTTTGTTTCTAATCCGATCACGAAAATTTGAGCCGTGATACTCAAGTATTGATCTCTCCAACAGATTTCGGGTCCGCTCCAATTTCAGATAGCCAACCTGCGACGATGTGACTTCACTCCAGTTGAGTTCCGTGGTTACCAGATGAAACCAAACGGTTTTTGGCAAACATGCCGTTGGGTCTATGTTTCCAACGGTTGCACCCGGTACCGGATATCGCCCGATGCCACTGCGTCCATGAAATCGTCGGCGAGAAGTTTACCGGCATCGGCCACCTGCTGCCAGCAGGCAAAGCGCGCCTTGTCGTCACCGGCATAATGATAAAAGTCTTGCCGATCGGTGATTTTCCCGTTGGGCAGGCGGGAGACGAAACCTTCGGACGGGGCGACCACCAGCACGTCGGCCATGTTGTCGGCAGACGGCCGGCGCCAGGGCAGGTGTTTGTCGAACCAGCCGGGGATGATGCGGCGGGAAAAGTGGGGGTAAAGGACGATGCCCTTGCCGTTCAGTCCAAAGGGAACGTCCAGGTGGTAGTCAGCTGCCCCGCCATCCCGGTAGACGCCCGGCCGGGCACCGGCAATATCGCGAACCCCCTCCATGACATAGGGGATTGAGCCGGATGCCAGCAGGGCCTGGCTGAGGTTGTCCGGCGAGAGTGCCGAACCGGTATCCGGCCACCGGCCTGCCGACGCGAAGGGCGGAGGCGTTCGCGGGTCGCAAAAAAGGGTCTGCCTGAAGAACCAGCGGAGACTGCGCCGGGACAGCGCGTTGGCCGTCACGGCTGCGGCCAGGCCAAGGGCCAGGGGAGCCCGATGTTCACTGGCGATCAGGTGGCGGCTGCGCACGGCCACCAGGTTGAGGCGGTTGAACGGATGGCCCAGCACCTCGCGGGGGCCATCGGCACCCAGTGTATGGTCGATGATGGCGCGGCTCTTCTCGGAAATCTCCCGGGGGGTCGGCTTGTGGTCGTAGGCCTGGTGAATGTAGGCGTGCTCCATGCGATCGATGGCCGCCACCGGATCCGTGCACGAATCGGCGGCAAAACGCCAGCTGCCGATGGACGACCCCAGCAGAAACAAGGGCTGTCGGCGGCCCCGGAACCAGCTGCCGAACAGCATGCGGTCCAGGTGGCCCAGGATCAGCCATTTGGGCCCCCCTGCGGCGCCGGCAACCACCTTGACATCGTCCGGGCCGAGCCCCTGCGACCGGATGGTCGCCAGGGCCCGTTCGCCGGCCAGAAAAACCAGCCGCTCACCGCTCACGGTGTGTCGCCTTTCCTGACGATTCGGATCCGGTGGGTCTTCTGCAGCGTCTGCCAGACCTGTTTCATGATCTCTCGGCCGGTTTCCGGGTCGTCGCCGGCATCCTTGCTGATATATACATCGAAGGCATACTGCAGGTAGGGCAGGCTTTCTTCGTCCATATGGGCGATGAGCGATTTTTCCTTAAGGGACATGCCGGACAGGATGTCCGCCACAATTTGCTGCATGTCCAAAGGGGGTTGTCTGGTCGCTTTCATCACGGAGCCGTCAGGAGCGCTGAAACAGGTTTCTGGATTTCCATGGATCGCTGTCGCCCTGCGATGCTTGACGATATGGGGCGTTTTCGTAATCCACTGCGGCGATGTGCGCACACATGCCGCCCAGCTTTTTAACCACCACCTGGTGTTCGGGGTGGGCCTGGTAGTGCTTGAGCGTATCCAGGTTGGCAAATACCGACACCAGGGCAAAATCGTAGGATCGCTCGGAACGTATCACATCCCGGCCGAAATCATAGCTCTCGATTTCATCGATGCGGTCGGGCAGGCGGTCCAGCAGGGCCTCCAGTTCATCGATCGCTTCAGCGGTGACTTCGGGTTTGAATTTCATCATCACGACGTGGGTAATCATGGTTGTTCCCTTCTTCTGATGGGTTGGGCAAGGCATGGCGCGTACAGCAGGAACCGTGCTTTTCACGAAATCGTCAAAGCCGGTTCATAGCACAGGTGGGAGGGAAGCTGAACCCTTATCGATATCCGTTCTGTCTATACCAGCGACTTGCAATAGATGGCCTTGCCGTCGCCCACGGCGTAAAAGTCCTTGAGGACCGTCTCCAGGCGGTAGCCGCAGCTTTCATAAAAGGCGCGCGTGCTGGCGTATTGCACCCGTTGGGAGGTGTCCACGTAGATCCGGCTGCCGCCGGCCGCCTTGATGCGGCGTTCGGCTTCCACCAGCAGCCGACGGCCCAGCCCGCGGCCCTGGAAGTCCGGATGAACGGCGATCCAGTAAAGGTCATAGCTCGATGACGTGCAGGGGATGGGGCCGAAGCAGGCATACCCGGCCAGGCGGCCGTAATGGTCGGCCATGATGAAATGGTATCCGCTGGCTTCCCCTTTCTCCAGGCGCTCAACCACCAGTTCTTCGGCCACACCCACTTCCTCTGGATGAAAAAAGCCGGTGATGTCCACCAGGCGTCGGACGCGTTGGCCGTCCTCGGGAATGACCGTATCCCTGAAGGTCACCCCGTGAACCCGATGGGTGGGGGCGTGGCGGCCGTCCGCCCACTGTGCGGCACCTTCAACGATCCCCTTGAAGAAGGCCAGGGCATTTTTACCCAACGTCTGCGTGCGGTAGCCGCCTTCCTGGACGACGACCGTCGGCAGACCCAGGGCCCCGATCATCCGGCCGTTATCGGCAAAATCCTTTATGGTCAGGGACCATGTTCCGGTAGGGTCGCCCTTGGCCGGGTCCAGGCCCAGTCCCAGAATCAGGAAGTGCGGCTGGAATTCTTCGATCCGGCGAAGGGCCCGCGCCAGGGCTTTGCGGTAACGCTCGCCGTCGACCGTTTCGGGCAGGGGGATGTTGAGGTTGAAGCCTTCGCCATCGCCGTCGCCGCGTTCCTCCTCGAACCCGCAAAAATAGGGGTAGGCGAACCTGGGGTGTCCGTGAATGGAAACAGTGAGTACATCGCTGCGGCGGTAGAAGATGTCTTGGCCGCCGTTGCCATGATGATAGTCCACATCCAAAATGGCCACCTTGCCATGGGCGCACAGGTACTGGGCGGCGATGGCGTTGTTGTTGAAATAGCAGAATCCGCCGAAGGAGCGGCGCTCGGCGTGATGGCCGGGGGGGCGGATCAGGGCGTAGGCGATCCGCCGGCCGTCCAGGATCTCGCGGGCGGCGGTCAGGGCGCAGTCCACACTGCGACGGGCGGCCAGATAGGCGTTGGCGTTGATGGGCGTGAAGGTGTCGATGCAGTAGTAGCCGGATAGCACGGAGGGTTCCTTGGGCGGCCGGGTTTTGTTGCGAATGGGAAAGATATAGGGATACAGGGATTTGCCGGCGGGCACCTCGGCGCAGGCTCGTTTGAGATAACTCACGAAGTCCGCATCGTGAACGGCGTGGAGGTGCTTGTCCGGGAACGGACGCGGCTTGATGGCGGCGAACAGGCCGCTGGGCTCGATGATTTTCAGGATGCTTTTCACGCGCACCGGCGACTCCACGTACCCGCGTTCGTTGACATGGTGAATGTCGTGCCGGTCGTTGACAATCAGGGCGATCTGCTCTTCCGAACGGCTTTCAACGGTGGCAACGATGGCCGCCGGCTTGACATAGCGATAATCCCGCAGTCGTACGGGGTCGTCCCGGAAACTGGCCACCACCTTTTCTACGTAGTCCGCCGGACAATAATCGGCGTATTTGCGTTCCAGCACGGCTCGCACCACCTGTCGGGCAAAGGGCTTTTTCAACGCCTTGCCGGTGCCCAGGTCGTCGTAGACCAGGTGGGGCATGCAGGTATCCCCGGGTTTGACAGGGGTCTCGTAGCCGGTGTTGACGACGGGCCGGGCACCGTACCGCTCGTAAAAGCGCAGGCGGGCCCGGTTCTGTTTGAGCTCTGCCGAATCCGGACAGGCCGCGGCGTCATCGGGAAGACACTCGAAGAAGAGGCCGTCCACCTTCAAGGCCGTGGCCTCGCGCCGGATGCGGTCGTACAGGGCGCCGCCGATGCCGCCGCCGGCACGTCCCGAGGCGGTGGCGATCCAGTCGAGGTAAGCGAAGTGCAGCTCCGGTTCGTGCAGCAGCATGGCGAACCCGCGCACCTTGGCCTTGATGCTCTCGGCCACGAAGAGGATCGTGCGAAAACGCTGTTTGAAGGGGTTGCGCAGTTTTTCGGCGATGTGATCGATTTCTTTTTCGTCCACGGCGGAGAATTGGCTGCGCAGGATCTCCTGCACCTGGTTCAGGGTGCTCTTGTTCACCGGCAGTACATTGTCATAAATGCGTCGGATGCGCAGCATGCGGTCGGTTCCTTTGCTTGGAACGGTGATAGGGGATCAGGTATCGTCGCCGGTCCTGTCCGGCGCCCGTGCATCGGCGACGATACGGGCGATGGAATCGGCATAGGCGATGCCGGCCCGTTCCAGGGCGGCCGAGAATCCGGCATCGGGTGAAAGACACGGGTTGGCATTGATCTCCAATACCCATGGATGACCCGCCGGATCCACCCTGAAGTCCACCCGGGCATAGCCGTTGAGGCCGAAATGGTTCCAGCATCGACGGGCCAGCGCTTCAAGGCGTCCCAGCAAGCCTTGATCGGACGCGTCGAAATCGAAGCGCCGAGGCGTGTGGTGATATTCGAAGGCCGCCTCGTCCCACTTGGCCCGATAGTCCACGATATGCGGCATCGCCTCGGTGTAGCCGTCAAAAATGATCTCCGCCGGCGGGAGCACTTCCGGACCCCGGGGACCGGCCAGCACCGACAGGTTGAATTCACGGCCGGGGATGAACCGTTCGGCAAAGCAGGTACCCCCCAGCTGTGGCGCCCGGGACCGGAGCAGGGGAAACACGGTTGCCGGATCGGATGTCTTGACGATGCTCTGCCCGTCCAGACCGATGGAGGCGTGCTCCCAGACCGATTTGATGATCCAGGCCTCTTCGCCGGTAACGTTTCCCTGCACGCGGCCGTCATTGCCCGGCCAGGGTCCGATCCAGGCCGGGGTGGGGATGGCGGCCGTGGCCATCCACCCTTTGGCCAGCACCTTGCCGGAGGTCAGCAGCATGGCCTCCGCGCGGGCACCGGTGTAAGGCAGGGCCATGGCGTCCAGGCAGAAGGGGAACAGATGGATCAGGCGTCCCTGGCCGCCGATGGATTCCACCAGGTTGAACACCAGGTCCACACGCCGGCGGCGCAGTTCCTCCTGCACAGCCGACAGGTTCAGGCTGCAGGAGATGCGGCAGGTCGAATGGCCCAGCAATTCCAGGGACTGGGCCACGGCATCGGCCTGGGCAATCACGTCCCGCGCATCGGGGGCATCGGCATCGGAAACCGTGTCGTGAACGATGGCCACATGCATCAGGCGGCCCCTTGGCGGATATTCGTTCCGGAAATACGGGCGGATGCGGAGTCGATGATCCAACCGATCAGCTCCCGGTAGGGAACCCCCAGGTGGTTGCAGATGATGGGCAGGTCCGAATGCTCGGGGTGGATGCCCGCCAAAGGATTGACCTCGATAAACAGTGGATGGTCTTTTTCGTCGCAACGCAGGTCCAACCGCCCCGCGTCCCGGCAGCCCAGGGCCCGCCAGGCGGCAAGGGCTACCGATTCGGCCTCGGCTACCACCGGATCGTCTTCAGGACGCACCAGACGGTAATGCACACGCGACTCACACTCCTCCTTGTTGACATAGGAATAGACGCCCGGTTCCGCTGTGTCAAGCAGGTGCACCTCGATGGTGCCCAGTGCCCTGGCCTTGTTGCCGGTGCCAACGATGCCGGTGGTGAACTCGCGGCCGGGAAGATAGGGCTCGATGATCACCGGCTGTCGGAAGGTGTCGATCAACCCTTTACATGCCTTTTCGAGGTCGGTTTTGTCGCGGACGATGGACTGCGGGGTGACGCCCTTGCCGGTTCCCTCTGCCACGGGTTTTACGAAATAGGGCGGTGCAAAACCGACTGATTCGGCCTCTTCGGGCGTTTCGACGACGCGGAAATCGGAAGTGGGCACCCCGGCGTCGCGGATGACCCGCTTGGTCATACCCTTGTGAAGGCTGAGGCTCATGACCAGCGGGTCCGAAAAGGTGTAAGGGATCCGGTACATGTCTAAAAGCGCCGGCACCTGGGCCTCTCGGCCGATACCGTGCATGCCTTCGGCAATGTTGAACACCAGGTCCCACCGCCGGCCGGCAACCAATGCGGCCGCCAGTTGGCGGCTGTGTCCGATGCGTTCGGTGGCGTGCCCCAGGGAACGGATGGTCGATTCGATAGCGGTGATGGTATCGTCACGATCGAATTCGGCCGTTTCTTCTTCCGAAAAACCTTCCGCCAGGTACTCAGAGCGAAGGTCGTAAGTCAGTCCGATTGTCATGGTCATCAGTCAATACCTCCTCGTAAAGCTGACGGTGCCATTGCCGCGCCAGCTCCATGGATGTGTGGGTGGCCTCGAACAGCGATTCGCCGGAAATGAGAAGATGCCTGGGGCACTCCGCATCCGGTTCATCGTCGATATGGTCGGCCGTGTACGTAAACGGGTGAAGCCGGCACAACAAGGGGCGCACGGCGAGGGCCAGACGGCATCCCTGGGATGCTAAAAAGATGCAGTCCCCGCTGGCCTGGCGTTTGAGGATCCGGCGACTGCCGTCTCTGCCGAAAACATGTTGCCGCCATACCGGGTCATCTGCCTGGTCAAGATAAGACGGGTCTACCGTGGCCTTCCATTCGGCAAACTGAAGTTCTCCGGTGACGGCGGCGATACGCCGCAGGTCCCCGGGTGTGATGTAGATTTCCCGCCCCTGGCAGCATGTCTTGCCTTGATGGGCGCAACGGCCGCAAAGGGTCAGTGGGTTCGCCACCATGGTGTCCTCCTCAACCTACGTCCAAAAAACATCGGGGACGCTCGCCCGGTGAGGGGCGCGCTCCCCGATCTATTACATTATTTATGCTATATTAAACTACCGAAATAAAATCGTTTTCAGGATACCGGTACAATCGGTTTTCATAATTTTTCAGCACCAGTGCATCATCTTCGCGGCCCACCACGTAGTCGGGCATCAACGGGATCTTTCCACCGCCGCCCGGTGCGTCGACCACGTAGGTGGGAACGGCATAGCCAGTGGTGAATCCGCGCAGGCCGCGGATGATTTCCAGACCCTTGTCAATAGGGGTCCGAAAGTGTGCCGATCCGGTAATGGGGTCGCACTGATACAGGTAGTAGGGGCGTACACGCATCTTGAGCAGATTGTGTACCAGGCTGCGCATGGTCTCTACGCTGTCGTTGACGCCCTTGAGCAGCACCGTCTGGGACCCTAAGGGAATGCCCGAATCGGCCAGCATGGTGCAGGCCCGCAGCGCTTCGGGGGTGCATTCATCCGGGTGGGTAAAGTGCAGGCTCATCCACAGCGGGTGGTACTGACGCAGCATGCGAACCAGGCGCTGGGTAATGCGCTGAGGCAGCACCGCCGGAACTTTTGTGCCGATGCGCACGATTTCCACGTGGGGAATCTGGCGCAGCCGGGACAAGATCCAGGAGAGCTTCTCTTCTCCCAGCATCAGCGGGTCGCCGCCGGAAAGGAGCACATCGCGAATGGAAGACGTCTGTTCAATATAGGCGAAGGCCCGTTCCAGCCGGTTGCGGCTGGGGTGGATGCCGCCATGGCCCACTACGCGGGAGCGGGTGCAGTAGCGGCAGTAGGTCGAGCAAAAGTCGGAGAGCAGCAGGAGCACCCGGTCCGGATAACGGTGGACCAGGCCGTGAACCGGGCTCATGGTCTCTTCGCCCAGCGGATCGTCAGCCTCACCGGCCGTACGGACCGTTTCGTGGACCGTAGGGATGACGGTGCGGCGAATCGGCTGGGACGGATCATCCCGGGAAACCAGGCTCATGTAGTAAGGTGTAATGCCTAAAGGCAGCACCGTCTCTGCGCGGGTAAACGCCGCACGCTCATCGTCAGACAGACAAATCATCGATTCCAGCTGGGAAAGACTGCGGATACGATGGCTGGTCTGCCACTGCCAGTCGTTCCACAACTTGGTGGGTACGCTGGGAAAATGTCGCTTGCGGAATGATCTCACTGCCGGGCTCAGGATTCCGGCGCGTTGGGTGGGAAACCGGACAAGCCGTCCGGCAGGTTTGGGGGTGGAAATGGAAGCAGCGGCTTCCGGACATGGGCTGGGTTCAGGAGGCTCGTCGTCGCCTTCCTGAGCGGTCTGCGTCGGTGAAGCGATCTCTTGTTCATTCCTTTTTATGGTCACCTGCATGTCGTCTGTTTTCCTTTATCAGAAAAGGTTGTCTTTTTCCCCGTGCTGAGCCTGTGCGACCGGGGCTTCGGCCCGGTTGTTATCCGGGTCCCGTTTTGCGCGAATATATGTCTTTTCGGCTGGAATGCAAGAAAAAAGAGACAGTCGATTAAAAAAATATTATATAGAAATATCAATTAGATAAAATGTTTACAAGCCGGGATCGGTCATGGGTGGGTTCCTTTTGCCGCGAATTGGTGTTTCAGGCGCGCCTCAATGCAACGCCAAGAAGGATAAAAAAATAATAAATACAGATAGATAATATTAAAATAGGCAGTGGTGGAATAAAATGGCGGTCGTCAGCTGAAACCGACGCCTGGATCTTAAGATATGGACAGCGCCGGAAATTCATTTTATAAAGCGGGGCACCTGATATCTCAGAGACGATATTATACAGCCAACCATCCAACAGAAAGCAGGACGGGATGACCTTGAGCGATACCGGCCCACGCGTCGCTTCGATTATTATGGCTGCCGGAAGGGGCAGCCGAATGCAAGGCTATGACGGCAACAAAACCCTGTTGCCGCTGGCGCCCGGCAGCTCCGTTTTTATCGGCAGCCACCCCATTCTCATGCACCTGATGGAAAATCTGCCTGCCGGACCCAGGGCGATGGTTGTCAACCATTGCAAAGATCAGGTCATGGCGGTTACGCAGGGCACCGGAGCCGTCTACTGCGAACAGCCGGTACTCAACGGAACCGGCGGCGCCATTCTTGCCGCCGGTGAGTTTGTGAACGCACAGCGTGTCGCTCATGTGATCATCACCATGGGTGATGTACCCTTCGTGCAAAAGCGGACTTACGACCGGTTGGTCGACGGACTCGGCACACACGACCTGATGGTTTTAGGCTTCTCCCCCGAAGATAAGAAGCAGTATGGGATGTTGGAAATCGAAACGGGCCGGGTGAGAAAGATTACCGAGTGGAAATACTGGAAGGACTACCCGGCCGAGCGGCAGGCATCCCTTACCGTGTGCAACTCCGGCATCTATGCCGCACGCAGAACGGCACTGGCCGACTATCTTCCCATTCTGGCATCCAGGCCGCAGATCGTGCAAAAGCAGGTCAACGGCAGGATGACGGACATCGAGGAGTACTTTTTTACCGACCTGATCGAATTCATGGTCAAGGACGGCAAACGGGTCGGATTCCATGTGGTCGACGACGAACACGAAACCATGGGCATCGATGACGTGGCTGCCCTGGAAAAGGCCCAGGCCATTTACCGGGCTTCGACCCGTTAGACAGACCGGCCGACGGGGTTGTCCATAGCCTGGGAACGGAGGTCCTTACAAGGCCATCGCTGGCTTCGTGATGACACCCGTTTTGCGACTTCCGTCCTCTGTTCTCGGACCTCCGTCATCCGGCTTCATCCAACACCCGCCGTGCTTCCCGGTGTGCCCGGTCGAAGGGGTCCGGCGCCGCTCCGACGGCATTTGCCGGACATGATGTAGGAACCATGTAAAAGTAGAGGGTCTGTACCAGGAAAAAGAGCCAGATGCTGATGGCCCAGTTGAGGCCGGCGCTTGGGCCTAAAAGCGACACCAGGCCTGCGCCACCACCGACAGTGATCACTTCGGCGGCCATCGCTCGGACCGGCGTTCCACCAAAGCAGATGCCGCTGCGGATCCAGCTGAAAATTCCCAGGCCGAGAAAGAAAAAAACGCTATAACCGTCAGGCCAAATGGCCGTACTCAGCAGCAGTGCAACGGGAAAGAGGACGATCATCGGACTTTTCCCGCTCCAACGGGCCAGAAGAGCCGCATAGATGGATAGATCCGCCCACAGCGCCAGTTTGAAAGCCATGGGCCAGCCGATGATTCCGGCCAACGACCCCGCAGCGGGCATCACGGCCAGGGCGCTGATCAATCCATAAACCAGGGTGGTTCGCACGTGCCGTTTCATGGGGTTTCTCCTTTCTGCAGCGCTTCTTTTCGAGCGAGCAGTTCCAGCTCGATTTCCTCATCGCCTGGCTCAATCGAATAGATCGGTCCCGAGTTGCTTCGCGAGGCCGTCTCGAACAAGCGGTCGGCCGCCTGGCTGCAATAGACCTCGGCCTTGGCCCTGAGGGTGTCATACTGGAGCCGCTGATGGGCCAGGGTTTCCGCCAGCTGCGTTTTCTCCTTTGCAGCCGTCTCGACCTGTGCCGTCAAATGGCTCGATGCGGTTTCAAGGGCGCGTCGCCGGCGGATCAGCATTCGCGCGATATCGTCTTTTTCCTTTTCCAGCGCCAAGAGCAGATCCCGTTCCAGCTTGTCCATCTCCTGGGCGTGGCGGGTGAGCTGGCCGGTCAGGCGGCCAATGCGCTGCGCCAGTGCATTGACCTGCCGTTCCTTGTGTCCGAGGCTGGTTTCCATTTCTCTGAGGTATTGCTTGAGCAGCAGGCCTTTATCCTCCAGTTGATCCATCACGCCGTGGACATCGGCCTTGCACAGTCTCAACATGCGGGTCATGATTCCCATGGGGGACTCCTTTTGTATAAATGTGAATGTTTAATTATCAATTTTGAATGAAGGAACCCTATCGATTTTTTAAACCGACACCGCCTACATTTATTTTTTATCCCGTCTCATCTTGTAACCGTCATATTGCAGGGACTTGGCAGCCTGTTTCTTTTTTTGAGCCACGGCTGCCGGTGCACCGCTGAACGTCTCATCCACACGCTGGCGAAGGGCCTGTACATCCGTTTCCAGGTTCTCGGCCACTTTGGCCGAACCGACGGTGTTGTTGATGGCCTCCTGCTTGGCCTCGTATTCATGAATGCGCATCTGGGCGCGGGTCTGATCACCGTCGCGAATATCGGCGGCCACGGCTTCCTTCAGACGGCTGAACTCTTCCTGTACGACCTGGTCCGCCCATGAATCCTTTTTGATGCTGGCCATTACCGCAGCCGGGTCCGGTACGCAGGCAACGGTGAGGGGACGGGGGGCGTCCACTGCGCCTGGCTCACCCTGATGCCGATACCTCACCTGCACCCGGCCCATGACAATCTCCTTGTCCACATCCGTGGGCACCTGGAAGGTCAGATATAGGGTTCTGCTCTGGCCGGACAGCAGGTTGCCCGGATGGATGATCGCCGAGCCGTCCTCGTAGCGGATGGGGAACCCGCCGGCGGACACCAGACGAATGCCGGGTTCAAGGGGGATCCGGATGCTGACGTCGGCGGCGGCCACATGACGGGTGGACTGAAATTCGGATTCAAACACCTGGGCGAATACATGGGGGTCCTCCAGAAAGGTGTAATAACCGGCACCCTGGTCGGCGATGGCCGTCATCAGCATTTCGTTGAATTCCAGTCCGACACCGACCGTGCTGATGGAAAAGCGGTTCTCAACGGCTGCCGAAGCCATGCGGCCCAATGCATCCGGGTCTGTGACGCCCTGGTTGGCCAACCCATCGGAGATCAGAATGACCTTGCGCTGGCGCAGATCGCCGGACGTGTGCATCAGCACGTCCATACCCTTTTCAAGTCCGCCGCCAAGATTGGTGCCGCCGCCGGCATGGACGCGCCCGATCGCTGTGGTCAGCCGCCGTCGGTTGGCGTCGGTCATCGGCACCAGCCCCGATTGGACCTGAACCCCATTTGAATAGGTCACCAAGGCAAATCGATCGTCGGGACCCAGCTGTTCCAGAAGGCTTATCACCGCCTGCCGGGCGTCGTTCAGTTTTTGACCCTCCATGGAGCCGCTGCGGTCCAGCACAATTACCAGGTCCGCGGCCTGCACCGGATCGTTGTTGCTGGCGGGGAGTCGGGCCGCGCTGAGTTCCAGGGAAACGGCCACCCGTCCGTCACTGCCTTTGAGAACCTTGTCCTGAACCACCTCGGTGGAAACGGTAACCGGTTTGTCTCCGGTCAGGGCAGGGGCGGAAAGGGAAAGAGAGGTGACTGTATCCATCGCTCCCATGGCGGCCAGGGCCGCCGTGGTGGCCAGGATCAGGCCAAGGATGGCCAAGAGGCTTTTTTTTGTGGTCGACATGATGATTCTCCTTAAATGTTTGGGGTTAAGTCTGCCGTTTCTGCCGATTGATCGGCTCATGATTTGGATTGTAGACCAGCCGGATGGAAATACAATTCAAACAAATGCAAAAGGTTAGCGTCCTTTTTTTGCATAAGTTTTACTTTGATTGCGGGTCGTTTGGTGATAGGGAGAAACCATCGAAACGAGGATCATGCCGAAAGGAAGCGGACATGCAGACGCCCAAAGCACACATTCTGGTTGTGGAGGACGATCCGGCCATCGCCAAGGGCCTGTGCGACGTCCTGATATTCAACGGCTACCTTGCCGATGGCGTCGCCGACGGCATCGAGGGTTGCGCGTCAGCATTGAGCGGGCAGTACGATCTGGTCCTGTTGGATGTGATGCTGCCCGGCATGGACGGGTTTTCCATCTGTCGTGAAATCCGAAGCAACCGGCCGGTCCAGCCGGTGATCATTCTCACGGCCAAGGGGTCCGAAGACGACCTGGTGACCGGCTTTACCGCCGGTGCGGACGATTACGTGAGCAAACCCTTTTCCTTGAGGGAACTGATGGTGCGGGTAGAGGCGGTGCTCAGGAGAAGCGGAAAACCGCTGGGTGACGAGCAGATCCGCTATGCCGGCATGCGATTTGACGGCCGCAACCTTCAGGCGGAGTACCAGGATCGGTCGGAGGCACTGACCCGCCGCGAAATGGACATTATCGTTTACCTGTTCCGCCATCGGGAACGTATCGTTTCCAAAGGTGAACTGCTCACCGAAGTCTGGCATTACAAGGATCCTGAGGTGGAGACCCGTACCGTGGACATTCATATGCTCAAACTGAGAAAAAAAATCGCTTCACTGGCCGACGGACGGCTGCTGATCCAGACGGTTCGCGGGGAAGGGTACCGCCTGGAGCCGGAACATTGAAACGCCTGCGCATGTATATGATCATTTTTTGCGTGCTGGTCTCCCTGCCGCTGGCCTTCGTGGCCTGGCGGACCTACGGGGCCCTCGATCGGGAAACGCAGGCGCAGGTGAGATTCTTTGCGGAGCGGCTGCTGGACCAGATCGAGGCCGACCTGGCCGATCTGGTCCGGCGCGAGGAGAAGCGTGCCGTGGACGAATATGGCCACACCCTGGCACAGGAGAGCGGCACGACGCCGTCCCCGCTCGCCCGTTTACCCGACCAGGCGTATATCCTGGGATATTTCCAGAACAATCCGGACGGTTCATTCCAGACCCCGCTGGTGGAGGACGGGGAGGACCCGCCTGACGGTCTTGCCGAACGGATAAGGCAGCTTCAGGCCGTCAACACGGTTTTCAACCGGCGCAAATTCATCGCCCGGCTGCCGGCCCCGTCTGCTCTGGCGGGCAAGGAACCGCCAGCAGTTGAACAAAAAGAACAGTCCGCCTTTGCCGACCGTTTTCTGCGGACATCCGAGCCAAAGAAGTCCAAGAGCGTGTTAGGCCAGGAGCGGGCCCGGGTGGAGGAGATCACCGCCGGACAGGCGATGAACCTGGCCCAACGCGAACCTTACCGATCGCCATTGTCGAGCAAGGATAATGCCGTTGCCGACATGGAAAAAGACGAAGAGGCACCTTCAGCCTATGGCATGCCGGCAACGGCGTTGCCGTCCGTGACGGCCGCCCGCCAGATGACGATGGCGGAAACGGTGCCTGCCGATTCGCAAACCGGTCGGTTCCAGGTGGAAGTGGCACCGCTGCAGGCCGTGGCCATCGATGACGGGCGCGTATTTATCTTCCGGCGCATCGGTATCAACGGCCAGATCTACCGGCAGGGATTCGTGCTCCAGTTTCAACCCTTTCTCGAGCACCTGCTTGCGGTGCACTACGATCCCCAGCCCATCGCCCGGTATACGCGGTTGACATTGACTGCGGCCGGCCTGGGTGCATCCCGCCAGCCAGGCGATGCAGACGCCGGAATCGCGGCCGGGGATTGGGTCGCCGGCCGAACCTTTCCCGCCCCGTTCGGTTTTCTGACCGCCGAGATGCGCACCGTCTCGCTGCCTCCGTCACCGGCTCGTCAGACACTGACCCTGGCCCTGGCAATCCTGGGTGCGATCATGGTGGCCGGCCTGGTGGCCATCCACCGCAGTGCGCGGACCGTCCTGGATCTTTCCGAGCGGCGATCCCAGTTCGTCTCCGCCGTGACCCATGAACTCAAGACCCCGCTGACCAACATCCGCATGTACGTCGAGATGCTCGACCAGGGCATAGCCGCCACACCGGAGCGGGAGCAGGAGTACCTGAGCATCCTGGCCGCCGAGAGTGCCCGGCTGTCCGGGTTGATCAACAATGTGCTGGAACTCTCCCGCCTGGAAAAACGAACCCGCCGCTTCGACCTCAAGGATGGAGATCTGACGGACGTGCTGACCGATGTGCAGTCGGTGATGGCCGAGAGCCTGACCAGGGAGGGATTCGATCTGAGCATTCACGCCGAACGGCTGCCCGTCTTTGCCTACGACCGGGAAGTGCTGGTCCAGATACTGATCAACCTCATGGAGAACAGTATCAAGTTCGGCCGCCATCTGCCGGAGAAACACATTGCCATTGCGGCGGATGCGGTGGACGGCTGGGTAAAGCTGGCAGTGACCGATACCGGTCCGGGGATTCCTAAACGATCGTTAAAGCAGGTGTTCGATGACTTTTACCGCGCGGACAACGATCTCACCCGCACCACCGGGGGCACCGGGCTCGGCCTGGCCCTGGTAAAAAAATTCATTGTCGCCATGGGCGGACGGGTCCAGGCGGAGAACAACGACGGTCCCGGCTGCACCATCACCATCAGCCTGCCGGCCACACGCAAAGGATGACGACGTCTCAAACCGTCCGATATCTACATTACGCCTGATTTCCCGGGTGTCTCCTATATCGGCTGCACGCCTATGGTAAAATTTGGTGCAGTGCGGCTTCTCAAGGTTTCATCAACCCTTCAACCCACAAGACGCCATGGAAGATAAAAAGAACCGGTTGCAGGCCATCTACGACGACTTCGAAAATGAAGCTGCTCCATTCAAAACCGAAGCGGTCTGCGGTAGAGGCTGTTCGTTTTGCTGCAGCGATGCAGGCAGTATCCACATCACCACCCTGGAGGGACTGGCGATCCGTGAGCGGATCAACCGCTTGCCCCGGACCCGGCAGATGGCTGTGAATAAGCGGCTGGCTGCCGACATGAAGCAGCGGGAGAGAAAAAGCGCGTCCGCCTGTCCATTGTTGATGAAAAACCGGGCCTGCATGATCTACGACGTGCGTCCCTTTGCCTGCCGTCGGATATACTCGCTTGCTGTCTGCAGCAAAAACCAGCACCCGGTGCTCAGCAGGCAGGTCATGGTCAGGGGTGACGAGGCCATCCATGCCCTGCAGCGATTGGACGACAGCGGCTACAGCGGTCACCTGTCCTACATCCTCCACATGCTGGACACCCCCGCTTTTCTCAACGTCTACCTGGCCGGTCAATTCCGACCCGAAGCGGTCATGGCCTTTGGAAAGTCCCATGGGATTGTCATCAACCGATTCATGGGCAAAGCAGGTGAGAAAATCAGGCCCTGACCCTGAGCTGCTGATTGCGGTTACAAAAAAAGCGCTTGACTGGCTGGTATGGTGTGATTTTTTTTCAT
>NZ_JBUOIV010000041.1:0-19318 GCF_055467485.1 Desulfosarcina sp.
TCGATGTTCGATGTTCGATGTTCGATGTTCGATGTTCGATGTTCGATGTTCGATGTTCGATGTTCGATGTTCGATGTTCGATGTATCCGTCTGAGCGAAGTTGCACTTAACCTTCGGGTTTCTTATCGGGTCCGGACAAATGGCCGCGGCGTAACCCGGTTCCTGCGCAAAAGCGATTTCATGCAGACAAGGCCTGTTGCCGGTCCGGCGGCCAGGAAGACGAGCAGGTATGGCTTGGGCACCAGATCCGCCATCCATTGCATCAGGGACAGGCTGACCACGGTGATGGAAAAACCGATGCAGTTGACCAGGGTCAGGGCGCTCCCCACCAGTTCCGGCGGTGCCGTGCGGGCAACGATGGTTGAAAATTGGGGCGAATCCCCCACCACGGTCGTTCCCCAAAGCAGCATGAAAGCCAGGAAAAGGGCAGGGGGGGCAACGAAAAAAAGGGGCGAAAAAAGACAGCAGATGCCCGAGACGGCCAACTGGAGAAAGGCCACGCGCGCGCTGCCCACACGTGCCGAGACCAGCCCGCCGACGCTGCATCCGACACTGCCGATGCCGATGATCAGAAAGCTCCAGAAAGAGACATTGCCGGAAAGGCCGGGAACACCCGATAGGTAGGCGGCCAGGAAGACCGGCACAAAGGCCCATAGGGTATAAAGCTCCCACATGTGGCCGAAATAGCCCAGGGCGGCGGCGCGAAGCTCGCGGTGGCCAAACATCGTGACGACTGCCCGCGGATTGAACCGGGCCCCGGCCGCCAGGTACGGCCCGTCCGGAATCAGCAGAAACATCAGCAGGCCACCGAGCAGGCACACGCATGAAGAGAGAACGATGACGGCCTGCCAGGGCACCGATGACAGTCCGCCTTTCAACAGATGGGGAAAAGCCGTGCCCAGCACCAGCGCGCCGATGAGAAATCCCAGGGCATTGCCCAGGCCTTTTCGGTACCACCCGGCAGCGATCTTCATGCCCACCGGGTAGATCCCCGCCAGAAAGAACCCGGTGACGAAACGAAGACTCAGGAGCCACGCCAGGTTGTCGCCCGCCAGACTGGTGAGCAGATTGGACAGGGCGCCCGCCACCGCGCACAGCAAAAAGACACGCCGCGGAGAAAAGCGATCGGAAACGGCGAAGATGGCGAAGACCAGCGTGCCGGCGATAAAGCCCAATTGTACCGCACTGGTTATCCAGCCGGCCATGGGTGGCGATGAGGACCAGCGCTGCATTAATTCGGCGAGCACCGCATTTCCCGAAAACCAGATGGAAGTGCCGGCGAATTGGGCAAAAACGATGACCGGCAGCGTCCAGGACGCGCGCCTGGTTTTGCCTTTCACGACCGGCCGCACCGGATGTGGTGGCCGCGTGGGATCCCTGATGAGGTTCCGGCCGCGGTCATCGGATATCCAGGGCCTGATTCAGATCGTCGATCAGCGTCTGCACCGCTTCGACGCCTACGGAGAGGCGCACCAGATTTTCGCTGACACCGGCTTTCTCGCGGGCTTCGGGGCTCAAGGCCGCATGGGTGTTGGTGATGGGCTGGTTGGCCAGGCTGGTGACGCCGCCCAGGCTGGTGGCCAGCTTGATCGTCTTCAACCGGTCCATCACCTGCTTGGTGCCTTCAAAGTCAGATGCCACCTCGAAACTGAGCATACCGCCGAACCCGGTCATGCGTTCACTGGCGATCCTGTGGTCGGGATGGGCGGCAAGTCCCGGGTAATGCACGGCGGCGACATTGGGGTGCCCGGCTAAAAAGCGGGCGACCGCCATGGCATTTTCGTTGTGTTTGTGCATGCGGAGTTCGAGGGTTTGCAGGCCGCGCAGCGTGAGGAAGGCGGTCATGGGGTCCATGACCCCGCCGAATATCTTTCTGCGGTTCCAGATGCGGTCCGCACAGGGTTTGATGCAACAGACGAACCCCGCGGTGATGTCGTGGTGTCCGCCCAGGTACTTGGTGCCGCTGTGAATAACCGCATCGACTCCCCATTGCACCGGATGCTGGTTGACCGGCGATGCAAACGTGGCATCCAGCAGCACCAGCGCCCCTTTGGCATGAGCGGCGCTGGCCAGCGTCGGGACGTCAACCACGCGCAGCAGGGGGTTGGTGGGCGATTCCAGATAAAGCAGCGTCAGGCCCTTGTCGATTTCAGCCAGGATTTCTCCGGTTTTCCAGCAGTTGACATAGGTGACATCCACGCCGAAGTCCGGCAGGACGGTATTCATCAGTTCAAAGGTGCCGCCGTAGACCTCCCGGGTGGTGACGATGCGGTCGCCGGCGCGCACGTGGGCCAGAACGGCGGTGGAGATGGCGGCCATGCCCGAACTGAAACCCAGGGCGCGGTCGTAGCCTTCCAGGTCTGCCAGGGCCTTTTCGGCCTCCACCACCGACGGGTTGTCCCATCGGGAGTAGATGTATCCGCTGTGGTTCTGGACCACATCGATCAGATCGTCAGAATTGTCAAACTTATACGTAGCTGTCATGTAGACCGGCGGTATTACGGGTTTCCCTTTCACTTTCTGCTTTCCTTTCACCGTAAGGATAAAAATCGATTTCCAGTTCGCTCGCCGACCCCGCCGCCAGCGGCGATGAATGCGCTCGCTATCGCGGTTCAAAGGGCTGCCAATGGGCGTTGATACGGTTCGAGAGAGGTACGCTAAATGAATTGACCTGATATTACAACATGCAATTGTTATTTTCTCTGCAGAATCTTCCGCTTTTACCGATATCGCCGAGAACGGGGCGGTGGGTCGAGAAAATCCGTTTGACTTTTGGCCGGGAAACAGGCAGATGGCTAATCTGCGGCAATTTCTTTTGGACGCCGGTGTCTTTTCAAGCTCAATGCCTGCTGCACCATTCAACCGTTCATCTGACGATTGACCGAGGTTCGCAACCTGCCTGTCACAGGCCCTAACGGCATGTTCCCCCTGCAACGGGGATACAACATGGGAGATCTGCAGATGAACGACCGGATGCAGGTATTCACAAGGGACGAAATCAACCTGATCCATGATGCGTCCATGGAAATCCTTTCGGAAACCGGTGTCAAATTCAATTCCGAAGAAGCGCTGGACCTGTTCCGTCAGAACGGTTTCACGGTCACCAACCCGAGGGTGTTCATCACGGAAAATGAGCTGATGCGCGCCCTGGAGACGGTGCCGTCCCGTTTTGTGGTGCACGCCCGCAACCCGCAATACAACGTGGCCATCGGTGAAGATGACTTCGTCTTTTTGCCCACTGCCGGGGCACCCAACGTCTCCAATGCCGACGGCGTGCGCCGGCCGGCAACCATGGACGACTATTTCACCTGCTGTAAACTCGTGCAGACGTCCGACCAGTTGGACATGAACGGATACCTCTCGGTTCAGCCCACCGATGTCCCGTCTCAGATCGCCCACCTGGACATGATGCTTGCCAACCTGACCCTGTGCGACAAGGCCTTTTGTGCCGGCAGCAATTTCCGGCAGGCGGCGCTGGATTCGGTGGAAATGGCCGCAATTGCCTGGGGGGGTGTGGAGGAGCTGAAAAAGCAGCCGGTGATGCCTGCCATCGTGCACGCGGCCTCACCGCTGAAATACAGCCCGGAGATGGCTGAGATCATCATCGATCTGGCCCGGTTGGGCCAGCCACTGGTGATTACCGATATGGTGCTGGCCGGCACCAGCGGGCCGATTTCCCTGCCGGGGCTGATGGCCATGGCCAATGCCGAAATTCTGGCCGGCATTGTGCTGGCCCAGCTGGCCGGACCGGGGACGCCGGTGGTATATGGATCGGTTTCGGCGCCATCGGACATGCGCACCGTTTCCTCGGCCGTGGGTGCACCGGAAGCGGTGGTCCTGGCATCCGCAGTGATCCAACTGGCACGTCATTACCAAATCCCCTGCCGCACCGGCGGCATGCTGACCAATTCCCATTGCCTGGATTCCCAGGCGGCGGCCGAAGGCACCCTGATGATGAGCACGGCCGTGAGAAACGGAGCCAATTTCATACTCCACGCCTGCGGTCAGCTGGGCTCCTACATCTCCATGAGTTTTGAAAAATGGATCCTCGACGAAGAGGTGTGCCGAACCCTGCGGCGGGTGATCACCGCCATGGACATCAATGTGGAATCCATCGACGTTGCGACAATCAAAAGCCTCGGCAGCGATGGCAACTATCTCACCCATCCCACCACCTTCAAACACTGCAGGAGTCTTTACCAGCCCCATTTGTTCACCCGTGACGACTATCAGAAGTGGGAATCCAAGGGCGCCCGCTGCGTGGCCGATAAAACAGAGAAAATGCTGGCCGACCGCCTGGCCAGTTATGAAAAACCTTCCATCGATGCGGGTGTCGAACAGGCGTTGGCGGAGTACGTGAGCCGTCAGAAAAAGCGGTTGATGGAAAAAAAATTCATCTTTTGACGGCTCCGTAAAAAGTCCGATATCTGCGTTGCGCTTCATCCCTCGTCGCTGAGGCGTACAGGAATTGCGCTGCCTGCGGCACCCGCGATAGCGGTATTCTCGGGATGGAACATGAATGTTCGCCGTAGGGATCTTGATCGATTTGCCATTCGCTCGCTTGGGCTCGCTTTCGCGGCCCGCAAGCCTTGATCTCGGAATTTTTACGAGGCCGTCGGATATCTGACTTTTTACGGATTTTTCAGCTTTTTATAAAAAAGAACAGCACCCCGACGTCCATGTCGGGGTGCTGCTGTTATCAGGATGGTTAAAAAGATTACAATGAAAACATATTGTCCAGCCGCTCGAGGTCATTGATCACTCGCCAAGCCCCGCCGCCGGACTCCGTTTTATCCCGCCACTGATCGACCCGCTGCAGGTAATTTTTTGGATCGCGAATGTCGTCCCGCAACTTGGTGACGTTCAAGGCAATGATGTTGAACCCATCCAATTGAAAGGGCACATCCCGCACATGCCCCCGGGCCAGTTCTTCTTTGAGGTCCGAGAAAATCAGGACGTATTTCTGGCCGGATCCCGCTTCGTTCAGGTATTCGACCGCCTGGAGCAGTCCTCCGGAAATGTCCGTGTGGCTGCTGCCCGCCACCGACGATACGAAATCGGCGACCTGCTTTTGAAAGGCACGCTTTTGCGTGTTGGCCACCGATGGACGCTGGTCGAAGGTGACTTTGGCGACGATGTCCTTTTCGCTGAAGCTGCCTGTATCGATGCGCGCGACCGCCATGGTATCCCCGGGGGCCAGCGTGCCCAGCAGGTAATTGATGATGGCCCGGGCTTTGTTCAGTTCTTCGGTATAGGTGCCCGAGGTGTCCACCAGCATGTACACCCCCTTGGAATGGTCCACTTTCTGGGTGCATCCGAGGGTAACCAGCACGATCGTAAACAGCGCGGTTGCAACTATGGAGCGTGTGATCAGTCTGCTGTTTTTTTGCATGGCGCCGCCTCCTCCAACATGGTCATGGATGGGTTTGTTTTTACCGAACGGTCTTTTTGCGGTTTCGGTTCCGGGGGCGAGGCCGCCATTTTCCGAAGAATCAGCGCCTCCAGCCAGAGGGCCGGGAAGATAATCAGATCGTACACGTTGACCACCAATCGGCCCAGGTAATACCCCAGGTTGCCAGCCAGGCGAAGAAGCAATCCCAGGGCTCTCAGAGCCCAGGCGCCGGCCATGCCGAGCACGGTTCTCGATGACGAAACGAAGGTCTCGAAGGGCATGGCCACCGTGGTAAGGATGAAGGGCAGGATGAATCCCAGAATCATCTGGCCGACCGTGGGGATTTTGCTGGCGGCGACGGCAGTGGGTTCAACGCCGGCCAGACTCTGTCTCAGGGCTTCCATGTCCGCGGCAATGCGGTCGCGCATGAAGGCCAGGGACGACTCAACACCGGCCAGGATGGTGAGCATGACCAGCAGGATAAAAAAGAACCAGGTGCGCTTTTTGTCGTCGAGGCTGCCGATCACCGAAAACAGACGGGTGAAACGCAGGGCATCCATGAGAAAGATTCCCACGACGATCTCCAGGCAGACGATGAATATGCCGGCCACATCGGATGTTTTGAACGCACCGATATAGCTGGCGCCGCCCACCATCTCGGACATGGGCAAAGCCACCAGGTTGAAGTTGATGATGGCACCGATGACAAATATCCCCAGAACCAGTCCGGATGTGAAGAACTGGGTCAGCGAGGACGACGACAGCTGACGTTCGGCGATGTCGGTGTGCGTCCTGACGGTCTCATAGTCGGTCATGCATTGATCCACCGCCTGGGAACGGGCTGTCAGGTCGGAGATGGATTTTTCAATACCCTTGAGGGTTTTGTCGGTGGCGCGCCATTGGGGGACCATGCGGGAGAGGATGCCATGGCGGTCGGACACCGCTTTGCGGTGGCCCTCGAGGGCTGCCTTATGCTGCTCCTTCAAGGTGTTGTGGATATCTTCGAGAAGGTTGGCCACCATGGGGTCGCCCGAGGGCTTGATGCCGGCGATGGCATCGATCACCTTGACCCAGTCCGACAGACCCTGGGGAATTTCAGCGGTTTTACGATAATCGTCTTCGAGCTTCAACAGATCTTCACGGAGCTGTCGCTGCAAATGAGGGTAGCCTTCCAGATTTCGTTCCACGGCTGCGCTGATCCGCTCGAATTCGCGTTCGGTCCGTCGCTCGGCATGTTCCATGCCGGCAGCCAGCAGCACTTCACGGTTGCGTGCTTCCAGTCGCTGGCGGGCCATCTTCACCGAAGCGGACGCCAGGCGCATGGCATTGTATATCACCCGGCCCAGTGACGCCATGGAATCGTGAAAGGGCCGTCGTGCAAAATACATGGCCGCGATGCTCAAAAAAATCCATACCAGAACCGACAGAAACGGAACCGGTGTGATATTGAACAAAATTGTTGCATCTGGCATGATATCCTCCATTCATTCAGGTTGTAACCATGTTTCGGGCACTCACGTAGTAGTGAAAAAGGTCCAATGGGCTGTCGGATATGCCGGATTTCCCGGGTCGGTTCCCACCGAAGATAATTGTCAGAT
The DNA here is from genome assembly GCF_055467485.1 of Desulfosarcina sp. Taxonomy (NCBI): domain Bacteria; kingdom Pseudomonadati; phylum Thermodesulfobacteriota; class Desulfobacteria; order Desulfobacterales; family Desulfosarcinaceae; genus Desulfosarcina; species Desulfosarcina sp. The sequence continues at coordinate 6,991 of NZ_JBUOIV010000041.1, forward strand.
CATCGTTTCGCTTTCGGCCACGCTGGACTGCTGTCGCACGTATCGAGAGCGATTGCTCTTAGGCCCATCCAGCAATTCATATGCCGAGTTGATAATTCATATTGCAGTATTGCAGACAGCTGCTTCGGAAACCGCTGAATTCATGCCCATGCAATGTTTATCTTTTTGAAAATATAATGGATTCATCATCGACTGGCCGGATTGGCCAACCGGGCAGTCCTGAGGGTGGCTATCCATATGGGTTCGCAGAGAAGCGCAGGGTGTGTATTATTTTGTACAGCCTGTTTCGTTATGGTCAACCCGGATTCCCACCGTGCCACCCCATCCACGGGTTTAAGGATCATGAACAAATGAAACTGACCGCCTATAAAAAACTGTTTACCAGCCGGTTTTTAAACCTTTTTGAAATCCATTACCGTGACCGTGAAGGCCGGCCGAGAACGTGGCAGCTGGTGTCGCGTGAACGCACAGGACCGAAGTGTTTCAGCGGGCGTCTGGCAACAGCAGATGCCGTCGTCATCGTTGCTTACCATCTCGAGCGCAGGCGGCTGGTGGTCATTCGGGAATTCAGGGTCGCCGTGGGTGGTTTTTTATATGGATTTCCCGCCGGCCTCGTGGATCCGGGAGAATCGATCGAGATGGCTGCCAAGCGGGAACTGCTTGAGGAAACCGGGTTGACGGTCGTGGATCACCACCGAACCAGTCCGGTCGTGTTCAGTTCCTCCGGGATCACCGATGAAACGGTTGTCATTGCCCACGTGGACTGCGCTGGAGATCCCTCGGACGCCGGAAACACCTCATCGGAACAGATAGAAACCCTGTTCGTCGGCCAGGCGGATGCGAAACGCCTCTGCGGGGACGACACCATTTTCTTGGATGTCAAGACCTGGCTGGTCCTTTCCGGATTCGCCGCCGGTGGTCCGGTCAGGTAGGTGGAGACGGTGGCTGCCGGGGCCGGGTCAGACCATCTGAAATTTCCGTTTGCATCGGTGTTCATAGTGTTGTAATCAACGGTCCCTCAAAATGCGTTGCGGGTCGGTCAATTTGCGATCATCGATCAACTGCCACCCAGCGGCGTCGCTATTTTAAAAAGAGAGTCAAAGGATACCCATGACACTGAGCAAATTGGAAATTCAGCAAATGCTGCGGGAGATGAATGTCAAATTCGATGCCAAAGAGACTTACGAATCCCTCAAACAGCGATTGCAGGAGGAAAACCATAGCCGGTGGCTCAAATCCGTGTCGGGAATCCGGTCCACGGACGGAAAAACCGATAAAGCGCTGGTCAGAAAACGAAAGAGAGCGCTCTCCCCGCAAAGTCCGATAGCGGATCCGCCAAACCAGCCCGCGAAAACGGAAATGACGACAACACCGGCTCCGCCTGCCGAACCGGCCTATTCCCGCAAACCCGAAACGGCCCACCGGTCCCAGCCGATTGACAAACCGGCGCCCGGAAAGCCGTGGAAAGCGGCTGCGGACGGAACCGAACCGTTCAACCGCAAAAAAAAGGTGTTCGACTCTGTGCTGAAGCGCTGCGGGATGTGCTGTGAATGCTGCGGAATCGAAACCGATGAAGGAGCCGGGACCCACCGTTTGGCGCCTTTCCATATCCAGCCGCTTATGCAAGGCGGCGAGCATTCAATCAAGAACGTGGTGGCCCTTTGCCCAGCCTGCCTGGCATCCATGGAAAACGATCCGGATCCTAAGGCCATCAAGGATCTGAAGCGCAAGACCCGCTCCAAGCTCTACGCATCCCTGCAAGTGGTCAGGAAGAAAAGCGTGCGCACCCGGCGTCATGCTGCCAGACGGCGGAAATAGATACGAGTCCGTCAGACTTTTAGCTTTTTACGCGATCATCAACTTTAGTGGATAAATCCCGCTGCCGCGTTCGGCACGGCCCGGCGCCGCAGCACTACCGGGAAATAAGGCTCTGGAAGTGTACCAAAACATCATTCCACTGCCGCACCATTTCCTCGTCCTCGGAACCCCTTACCCCGTTCTTCGAAAAAAAGGCGATGGCATTGTTGTAGTTTGCCTTGGAGATGGATTCCTTCAACCGGATTTCCCCCTGCCGGATCATGCGGTTGCCGATGGCCAGCATCTTTTTCAGCATTTTGGCCTTGTGGTGGTGGTTGCGCCGGTTTTTGGCAAAATAGACCAGTGCCGTGCGATAGGATTCCAGGAAGGGTTCAATATATCCGGCAAAGAAAATCAGCTTGCGAAAACCCTCCGAGGATATGTTGTAGGTATCCGGCATGACCGGGTGGGGAACGAGGATCGCATTGTCGATAAATGCTTTGACGGTTTTGCGGACCGTGTAGGCCGGGGGATGGATCGGGTCCGGGATGAATTCCTCGCCAAACAGATCCTGAAGGCGCCGATAAGTGACATGCAGGTCTGCCGACGAAAATTGGAAGGCGTCTTTTTCCAATATGGCCAGGGCCGTGAAGGCCGCCGGTACGACATGGCAGATACTGATGTTTTTGTAGTAGTCCAGCGCATTGCGGCGGTTTTCCATGATCCGCCATTCGTTGTGGCGGACCTGATCGATGGCCTTGGCATCGACCCACTGGATGAATTTACGGCTCCGATAATGATAAAGGGCGTTTTCCACCGCGGATGCGTGCCCGTCGGCAAGGGTGTCTGCCAGGCAGGACCCTTGGGCATCCAACAGGTTCATTGACGCCTCGATGCGAAAGAACAGTTCCTTGCGGGAGATGATTTCCCTGCCGCCCGACAGCAGGGCGCCGGCAACCAGGGATTGGGGGGTGACAACCGTCTGCCGGTCAATGGCGTTCATCATCTGGGCGCCGATGTCCCGGCACAAGGTGTTCTGCTGTTTGGCAGAGAGCACCGCTCCGGTCAAACCCTGCTCGGCCAGCATTTCGTTCAGGCTGAGAGGCCGCCCGAAATTCAGGTGAACTTTGCCATAGCGGTCCTTCAGGATGCCTTTGGCCTTGAGCATCTGGCGGAAGCTCTCGGCAGCCTTTTTCCCCCCGCTGATTTCATGCAGGTAGGACCCTTCGTCCGGAATCCGGTCGTAGGCGATGAAGACGGGGACGAATATCATGTCCTTGCAGGCGCCCTCGAAAAAGGCGTGCAGCAGGATGGAGAGCATGCCCAGTTGGGGCTGGAGCAGTTTGCCGCTGCGGCTGCGGGTGCCTTCGATATAAACGGCGATGTTAAATCCTTCCTTGAGAACCTGAAAAATATAGGCGGAAAAGACTTTGGCATAAAACACGGCCCCTTTGAAGCTGCGCCGCACAAAAAAGGCGCCCACCCGGCGGAACAGCGGGCCCATGGGCCAGAAGGCCAGGTTCTTGCCGGCAAAGATGTGGGGGCAGGGCATGTGGTTGTCGTACAAGGTGAAGGACAAAAGGAGCGAGTCCATATGGCTTTTGTGGGCGGGCATGAAGATGATCGGCCCTTTGCGGGAAATGCGCTTGATGGCCGACAATGCCTCCGGGCTGAAGGACACCGACTCGAAAAGCGTGTTCAGGAAACGTCCCGTGACCCGGTGGACGATATTGATGAAGGAAGGGCTGTAATTGGCGGCGATCTCGTCCACGTAACCCAGGGCTTCGCGATGGGTCTGGAAAATCGTCATCCCGCGGCGTTCGGCGTACGTGCCCATGAACTGGCGCAACTCCTCGCCGGTCAGGATCTCCTGCTTGATCTCCTCGGGTGTTTTGATGGCGGGGCCGGTGATGCTTTTTCGATGGGCATTGATCTGTCCCAGTAGATCCCGCCGCAGTTTCAGCGCCAGATACTCGGCGCTGCGGCCTCGGTTTTCTGTTGATTCCAGAAACCGTTTCAGGTTGATCGGGTCGGATACTTCGATAAAGATGCTGCCCGGTTTTCTGAACAACGTGGCCAGGCGCCGCAACTTTCCCGGTTTCTGTGGGGACCCGAAAAAAATGTCAGCCATCGTCGGCATGGTGGATGCCGGGTGCTTGCTGAAGAACAAGAGCTGCGGAATGATGCAGATGGGCCGCTCCAGCGTTTGCTGAATATCGATCAGATGACGGATGGGATCGGTCTTGGATTTGATGAATCGCCGATAAAAATCGCGTTTTTCCACCAGCGGCAAAAAGGCGGTGGTCCCCTTGTCGATTTCGTCGCGAATGAATCCTGACCGGTAAGGGTCTCTAAACGAAAAGTGGTGCAGGAAAAAACGAGCCTGGGCGGTGGCGATGCGAATCATCCGGCTTACGGGCTGAAGGATCCTGATGCTGCAGTCGAAACCCAGTTGGGGATAGGGCAGGTTGGCCTGCATGTAGCGGGTATAGTAGCATAGGAATTCGAAATAGCTTTTGGTTTTCGAGACGTAGACGATGACTGCGTTATCGGGAAGCTCCTTCAGGGTCGCCTTGAGGTCGGGATTCAGGCAGATGCCTGAGAAGAGGCGTCGCAGGATGAACATGGAGAAGATGCCGGTCTGCTTGGGTAGCCAGCAGGAAAAGAGGTTCTGTGCATCCTCCGAGCGCCGTTGAATCCAACCCGCGAATCGTGATGGCTTGTTCATGGGGCGTTTATATCAGATTTGCCAAAAAAGGCCACCGTATATATGACGGTTATTGTGAAAACGGTTCCAGCGGGAGACGCAGTTCCGTGTTGTCCCGGACCGGGTTCGACGTGTCGGGATGAGCGCCGTACAGGTAGCGCACGTTGAAATCTGCGGGGACCTCGTTCTCCATCACGATGCGGATGGTATTGCCGTCCTTGCGGGAAACCGAGGCGATGGGCAGCGGCTCCCGGTCGGAGAGAACCTCGAACCCGGTGATCTGAGACCACGGGGTGAAGTCGGTGCCGCCCCGGTGCTCGATGGCGATCTCGATATTTGTGTCCGACGATCGGGTGACGCCCGTAATGGCCGGGCCGCGATGGTAGGACGCTTTGCCCAGCAGGTAAAGGATCGTCTGGGATGTTCGAATGCCCAGGGTGGTGTAGGACGCCGGAGTAAGGTGCTGGCGGCCGCGGTTCTCCAGATCCATGCTCAGGGCCCCCAGGTGGCTTTCGTCGATGGTCTTCAGCGCATCCGCCTGGGCGTCGCGAATCCACTGGCAGGGGGCGTCCCTGCCGGTGGGCCGCTTGACCAGAGGGATGATCAAGAAGGGAAGCCGGGGTCGGTTCGAGCCGTTTTTAATGTCGGATCGAATCTGATCGTTGACCAGGCGTTCCAGGGCGGCCCGGTATTCTTCGCGGGACACCGTCCCCCGCGCCGCATCCGCCTCCCCCTGCATCCACACCACGGCCTCCACCGACCCTCCGGCGGCGTTGATTCCTTCAACGGTTTGCTGAAAGATTCCGTCGGGGCCGGTGTCCAGCCAGAAGCCTTTGCCCCACTCCGCCTTGGCCGTCAGTCCGCTGCCGTTGACCGAATAATCCAGCAGTCCAACCGGAATCCTCAGCGCCCTGGTCAACCGGTTGCCCAGGGCCAGCGCTCCGTTTCCGGATGTTTTCGGGACGACCCATTCGCCATTGCGGTGAAGCATCAACAACGGAGATGGGCGATGGTCGCTGCCGGTGTAAAACCACTCGCGCATGTTGGATTGGCCGATGAAGGCAACCAGCGTGCCCACTCCCCATCGGTTGCCGCCTTTGTTGACCACCCACGGGGCGATGCCGCTGCGCACCTCCAAGCGGTACCACCCTCCCTGGGGAACCTGGCGCAATAAGCCGGTGTACAGCCCGTTCGCGGGCGAGTCGTCCACCACGGTCCAGGGAACCACCACCGCGTCGGTTTCGGCGTCCACCACCCGGGCTTCAACCGGTCCAGACAGGCCGGTATAGGAGCCGGTGACCACGATGTCCGCATCTTTGCCCTGGCGTTGAAAGATACGGCCCTGTTCGATGTCGGTCAGGGTCAGTTCGGGCAAGCTCAGTCCGGGCATCCCATCCGTGGGATGCGGTGCCGACGGCATGGCCGGTTGGCTGGCCGAATCGGTGCCCCCGGCCTGCGGTTCGATCGATTCAATGGCCATCCCGCTGTAAATGTCGCCGACGGTGGCAGGCGCCTCAGCAACCACCGGTATCGGCGGCGGATCCTTGCCGTAAAAACTCAACAGTTCGGCGTTTTCAAGGGTGAACACACCCGGGTGCTCGCTGGGATTGATCTGTATTTCCACCGATTCATCGAAGGGCAGGGGGACGATCATGTTCAGCGTTTCCCGGTTCAGGTTTCGCTGGTTCAACCCGGTATCCCCAGGTCGGGTCTTGACGGTGATCCGACCCTGGTGTGCCGGGGAGAAGGTCAGGTTCACCATCCTGAAGACCGTGTTCGTCGATCCTGGAAGCGCGGGCAGGGAGAAAAAGGCTCCTTCGCCGGGGGATCGGATTTGAAGGCCGTCAGGGGTGATATCCAAGGCACACGGGGTCACGGGAGTGGCACCCTCAAGGCGGATGCGTCGCTTGTTCACGCCCATCAACGGTTTGCCGGCAGCCGTGGCATACAAGGCCTCCAGATCCAGGTGGATCCGTTCCAGCCTGTCTTCACCGCTTTCCAAAATAATCCAATCACTGTCTCTGGCCAGGACATTGCGGCCGAACGTGGGGTCCTGGGTTGCATCGATGACCGCCATTCCGTTGAACGCGTGGGTGATAAACGGCAGCAGGCGGTCCATATAGTCGTCGCCATAGGCCACGACCACCGGACCATTGACTGCATGGGGTCCTGCGGCGTGGCCGGCCAGTGGCGCATTTGTCCGTGCGTCCATGCCCAGTACAAGGCGGTAGAGATCATCGTCCGGCGGCGGGCAGGAGGCAATCATCGGCGGATGGTCCAATGAAGGTGTTCCCCGTTCCTGAACCTTCAGGATCTGGTCGGCGGCTGCGGCGGCGCCAGAGCATGTCCACAGGCGCGACCGTTTGTGATAGACGTGGATTCCGCGGAGTTTGGCTTTTTTCAACGCGGGGTCCAGTCCGATAAAGCCGCTGATCGGGTGGCGGTCGTTGGCATCGATCAGCGCCTGGTAGAATCGGCTGCGCGCCCCAGCGCGACCGGAACCGATAAACTCCGGATATATGGATGACTTTCCAGGGGCCACCGTGACCATAAACCGGCGACCCGTTGCGCTGATTATTTTGTCTGCAGCGTGCAACTCCAGAAACAGCCGGTAGGATTCCTGCCGGGCAACCGATGGTGCCGAGTGGTCCTGGCTGTTTCCCTTCGGATACAGCCAGCCGTGGATACCGAGGTGCACGTCGGTTGCCGCAGTGACGGAAAACAGGTGATAGTTCAGCCAGTTGTTGAAAATTCTCAGGGGTTTTGCGGCGGGCAGGGCGTCTTTAAACCAGGCCTCGACAGCCTGGTAAAAGTCCCGGTCCAGCCACAATGTCGCCTCGGGGCGTGGAAATCCCTGCAGGACGGTGTTGTCCCCATTGCCGCGCAATTGGCCGATGCCCCACAAAGCGATCGGTGCGGTCAGCAGGGTCACGAAAAATAGAGAGAAAAACTTTTTCACCGTTTCGATTAAAACCGGTAGTAGATGAACGGGTTCTGGGTGCCGGAGGAGATAATGGCCACGCACCAGGGCAAGAGCACCATAAACAGGACAATGCCCGCCATGGTCGCCAGCAGCTGTCGATTGTCTATCCAGGGTTCGGCATCCATGGCCCCGGACGGCAGGATCAGTGCCGTGGCCGAACAAAGCATCAGCACGGTGTTCTTAAGATTCATCAGGTCCACCAGGGCAGCCGGCATTTCCAGACTGGTGAGACTGAACATGGCCGTGAAAAAATGGCCGGCCTGGCCCAGGTCGTCACAGCGGAAGATCACCCATCCGCATACGACCACTGTCAGGGTCAACAGGCGGCGAAGCCCGCGCAGGCGGTTTGGGGAAAACCGGCGCAGCCCGGTCATCCGCTCGAACACTAAAAAAAGGCCGTGGTAGGCGCCCCAGGCCGCAAACGTCCAGTTGGCGCCATGCCAGAACCCGCATAGGAGAAACACCAGGGCGAGGTTCAAATAGGTGCGGGGCCCCCCTTTACGGCTGCCGCCCAGCGGAATGTACAGATAGTCCCTGAACCAGCTGCTCAATGAGATGTGCCACCGCCGCCAGAAATCGGTCAGGCTCACGGCGCTGTATGGGCGGTTGAAATTTTCCAGGAAACGGAAACCGAAGAGCATGCCCAGGCCGATGGCCATGTCCGAGTAGGCGGAAAAGTCCAGATAGATCTGCAGCGTATAGGCAAGGGCCCCCAGCCATGCGGTTTTGGTGTCCAGCCCGGCAGGCGAAAGGCCGAATATGAGGTCGGCAAACCGGCCGCAGGTGTCGGCCAGGATCACTTTTTTGCTCAGCCCCCAGCAAAACCGCATCGCACCTGCATGAAAGCGGTTCCAGGATTCCACCCGATTGTCGATCTGGTCGTGAATGTCACGGAATCGGACGATGGGGCCGGCCACCAACTGCGGAAACAGGGCCACATACATGCAAAAGTCGATCACGTTGGCGATGGGCCGGCACCGTCCACGGTAGACGTCGATCGTGTAGCTGAGCTTCTGGAAGGTGAAAAAAGAGATACCCACCGGCAGAGCCACGGCTTCCCACCCGGACAGGTCGATGCCAGCCCGGGCCAGTTGCCCGGCGGTCTGGGCCACCATGAAGTTGGCGTATTTGAACCAGGCCAGCAGTCCCAGATTGACCACAATGGACAGGGTCAGCCACAATCGCTTTCGTCCTGCGAAGCGGTCCATGAAGCGTCCCATCGCGTAGTCGAACAGGGAGGACCCGGCCAGAAACAGGATGAAATCCGGGGCGCCGAAAAGATAGAAAAGGTAGGAGGCGACGAGCAGGGTCAGGTTGCGCAGACGGTTTTTAAGCAGAACATGCTGACCGTAGTAGCAAAGCATCACTACCGGCAGGAAGGCGAAGATGAAGAAAACGCTTGAAAAGATCATGCGATTGGTTCTGTATCAATCGGAAATGAACCGCGACGGCGAGCGCCTTGCCCGTCGCTTGCGGCGGGGTTAGCGAGCGAACTGGAAATCGATATTCATCCTTAGGGTGCTGCGCAGCACTGCCGCTGCCGGCAGAACAGTCCCGGCGGGTTACCGCCTGGAATCATCAAGCCGGGCCTGGCTCAAACCGATGAGACGGTGTTATCGGACCAGTCATGCGACGGGCTGGTGGTGGCCATTGTCGATCACCTCGCGGATGGCATGGGAGAGTTTTTCCATGCCGAAGGGTTTTTGGATGAACCCGTTGCATCCCCGGGAGATGATGGCAGCGGCGTCACCCATGCTGTAGCCGCTGGCCAGCAGTACCTTGATGTCCGGTCGGATCGTGCGCAGCCGGTCAAACACCTCGCCCCCGCCGATGTCCGGCATGATCAAATCCAGAATCACCAGGTCGATCTCCCTGGGGGTATCGTTGAACACACGCACCGCGTCATCGCCGCAGCAGGCTTTGATCACGGTGTATCCCATTTTTTCGAGCATCTTTACGCCCACATCGAGGATATAGGGCTCATCGTCCACCAGTAAAATGGTTTCCGGACCTTTTAAGATGCCTGCCGGCGCCGGTGCCGGTTCTTTGCTGGTTTTCTTGGAAATGGGCAGGTAAACACTGAACGTGGTGCCGCGGCCGGACTGGCTCTCAAAATCCACAATGCCATCGTGGTTCTTGACGATGCCGAACACCGAAGCGAGCCCGAGGCCCGATCCGCAGCCTAACTCCTTGGTGGTGAAAAAAGGGTCGAATATGCGGTGGGAGATGGCCGGGTCGATGCCTTTTCCCGTGTCCGTGACCGATACCCGTACATAGTCGCCGTAACTGATTTCAAAGGGTTTGACGAATTTTTCGTCAATGGTGACGTTCTGGGTTTCCAGGTAAAGATCGCCTTTTTCAGACATGGCCTGCCAGGCGTTGAGGTAAAGGTTGATCAGGACTTGTTCGATCTGCCCCCGGTCGGCGGAGACCAGGCGAACATTGGGTTCATAGGTCTCGTGGATCCGGATGGATTTGCGGGTTCGACCGAACAGGGCGGCTGTTTCGGACACGACATCGTTCAGGTTCACGGGCTTGACCACATATTTTCCGCCTCTGGCGAAACCCAGCAGCTGCCGGGTCAGGTTGGCGCCGCTGTCAACCAGCTGTTCGATGCTGTGGACATTCTCGTAAAGCGGATGACAGTTGTCGACATCCAGATACATCAGGGAGATGTTCCCCTGTATGCCCATGAGCAGGTTGTTGAAGTCGTGGGCGATGCCGCCGGCCAGCGTGCCGATGGCCTCCATCTTCTGCGCCTGCTGGAGCTTGCTCTCTACATTTTTCTTCTCGGTGATATCGATGATGATACTCTGGTATTCCATGGCGTTGCCCTGCTCATCGAACAGGGCGCGGTCGGTCCACTGCCGCCACAGGATCTCGCCGGTTTCGGTCCGGGTGGCCTGTTCAGAGATCACCGTGGGTTTGTCCGGGCGAAGGCGCTGCAGTCTGTTTTGCATGCGCTGCTGCTCGACGTCGGGAAACAAAGCAAAGACATTCGTATCCACAGGGAAGTCGCCGGAAAGCTGAAAGTTATTTTTGAAGCGGATGTTGGCAAAGGTAAGATCGCCGTTGGGCCGGTACCGGCAAACCATGGCCGGCATGTCTCGGGAAACGGAGCGGTATCGATCCTCGCTTTCCCTAAGCGCTTTTTCGACCCGCTTGCGTTCTTCGATTTCATTGCGAAGTTGATCGTTGGCCTGCTCCAGCGCCTCGGTGCGCTGCTGCACCCGCCTTTCAAGACGGTCGTTGGCCTTCTTCATGCCGGCTTCCGCATGTTTGCGGGCCGTGATGTCGTGGGTGACGACCACGGCATGGGTAACCTGGCCGCTGTCGTCCCGATAAGGATTGTAAGTGACCTGATAGCAGCGCAATTCCCTCCCATCGAACTTGAACCAGTCTTCCGAGCTGGTCACATCGCCGGCAAAACAATGGTCCAGCTTGGGTTTGATGATCGAGTCGAATTGTGACTGTCCCCACACGGCGGCGACGCTTTTACCGACAACATCTTCGTGCCGCTGCCCCCGGGCGCGGCAATATGCCTGATTGACGCTTTCATAAATATAGTTGCGGTCGATCATGGTGAGCAGCTGATCGGCCGCATTGGCGATGAACTGGGTTTTACGCCAAGACGCCTTTTCCTTCTCCAGAAGCCGGAGCTTTTCCTGAAGGATCTTTATTTGGTCGGTTGATTCGTCCATATTGAAGCTCTGGGTCATTTCGGCCGGGGTTGCCTGAAGGTCTTGAATCGTGCGCCTGCTATGGCAGACGCCATTGTTATGAACCACCTGCACTCTTTTTTCGCATATCAATAGACCGGATGCAACCGCTTCGTCAATATATGGTTGCGATCGCTTTGCCGTATTCGGTTATATGGCTACTTTTTTGTTGACATCCACTGCAACAACACTATATTAGCGCACCAGCATCCTGATCGGTAGTCGAAGGTCCCACATCTGGTGCGGTCATTGCCAAATGCGGGATCTTTTTTTTATTATACCTTTAACATAAAGACCGAGCGCATCAACCGGTCAGCCGTTGCGCTCACAACTAGAGGACATCATGGCAACACGCATCGAGAAAATCAGAAATATAGGCATCAGCGCCCATATCGATTCAGGCAAAACCACGCTTACCGAGCGGATCCTGTTTTACACCAAGCGCATCCATGCCATCCACGACGTAAAGGGCAAAGACGGGGTGGGGGCCACCATGGATTCCATGGAGCTTGAAAAGGAGCGTGGGATCACCATTGCCTCCGCCGCCACTTACTGCGAGTGGAACAAGCATGAAATCAATATCATCGATACGCCGGGCCATGTCGATTTCACCATCGAGGTGGAGCGATCCCTGCGGGTTCTCGACGGTGCGATTCTGGTGCTATGCGCTGTCGGGGGGGTTCAATCCCAGTCTATCACCGTCGATCAACAAATGCGGCGCTACAACGTTCCTTTTATCGCCTTCATTAATAAATGCGATCGTAACGGCGCCAATCCGGAGCGTGTGATCCGGCAGCTCGAACAAAAACTGAGCCACAAACCGGTTGCTATGCAGATCCCAATCGGCCTGGAAGCTGACCTTCAGGGCCTGGTGGACCTGGTGAGCATGAAGGCCCTTTATTTCGAAGGAATCAATGGTGAGGAGCTGCGCGAGGCAGAGATACCGGAATCCCTGGTAACGCTAGCCCTCGAGAAAAGGGAGGCCCTGATAGATGCGGCGGCAATGTTTTCAGACGAGTTGACCGAAGCCGCCCTTGAAGAAAAGGTCACGCCGGAACTGATCATCGAGGCTGTTCGCCGAGGAACTATCGCCCGGGCAATGACACCGGTTTTTTTGGGGTC
>NZ_JBUOIV010000042.1:0-48450 GCF_055467485.1 Desulfosarcina sp.
TGCCCGGCCAGTGGTGCGCTTTCAGTTTGGCGATCGTTTCGGCGGCGATTAAGGAGATCTGCTTGCCGTGTTTCCTGGCAAATTGCCGGGTCATGTGGTTGGCCAGAAGAATGATGTCCCGGCCCCTTTCCCTGAGGGGCGGCATGGTGATCGTAAAGACGCTCAACCGGTACCAGAGATCCATTCGGAATTTGTTCGTGCGAATATCGTCTTCCAGGTTGCGGTTCGTGGCGGCGATGATACGGACATCGGTGCGGCGCGTTCGGGAGCTTCCCACACGTTCGAATTCACCGTCCTGAAGCACCCGCAGCAGCTTGGACTGCAGTTCCAGCGGCAGCTCTCCGATTTCATCCAGAAAAAATCGTAGACCCCTTGGCTAGTTCAAAGCGCCCGGCCTGGGTCGTTGTGGCTCCGGTAAAAGCCCCTTTTTCCCGGCCGAAAAGTTCGCTTTCAATCAATTCTCGAGGCAGGGCCGCACAGTTCACCTTCACCAATGCCCTTTTACCGCGAGGGCTTAGCTTATGCAAGGCTCGGGCCAATAGCTCCTTGCCCGTACCCGTTTCCCCCATGATAATAACGGGAGTGTCCGTCGGCGCGACCTGCTCGACGCTGTGCAGCACATATTTCAGCGATTCGCTCTTACCGATGATATTTTCAAAGTTGTGTTCCAGCTTGATTTCTTCTTGAAGGTAGGCGCTTTCAGCTTCTATCTGGTTTTTCAGCTGCTCGATCTCCGTATAAGCGCTACGGAGCATTATTTCGCTTTGTTTTCTGGCGGTGATGTCGCGATTGCTGGCCCTGACTCCTAAGTATTCTCCCTGATCACCATGGACAGGTTGACAGATATGCTCGATCCATCGGATTTGGCCGTTTTTCGCGCGGATACGGAACTGAATCTCGCCCGTTTCATGCCTGGTATGCGCTGCTTGCCGGTGTTCCTGCCACTGGGTGAGATGATCGGGTAAAATGATCTCATTTAGCATACCAGGGCGGTCTATTAATTGTTGTACTCGATATCCCGTAATCCTTTCAAAAGAGGGGGATACATAATTGAAGGAACTGTTTATGTTTTCCCAGGTTTCCCAGTCATACGTAAAGTCGGCTACAGTCCGATAGCGCTGCTCTGCTTGGCGTAGTTCATCTTCAGCTGCTTTTTGAGCGGTAATGTCTCGGCCCGTCCCCCATAGTCTCAGGAGCTTTCCGTCTTCGATGACTCCCCTAATATTGTTGAGAGCAGTAATTTTCTTTTTCTTGTAATATTCCACGGTCACGAAATCACGCAAATTATAGCCTGCCCTGATGACCTGTTTTATGGATTCGGCGTTTTCGGGAATGGACGGCGGCATGATTTCACTAAGGCGCATACCCAGCAAGTCCTCCCTCCGTTCGTACCCAACCACCTGCGCATATGCCCTGTTGTTCTCTATAAGGTATGCCCGGCTTAAGAATAAGTTAAATTGTTCGTCTTCAGGCAAATCGAGAGATATGGGCTTGTCGAGCTCAAAGCACCAAATGGGCTCAATGCTTTCTTCCATAAAAGTCTGGAAAAGCTCATTGTTCCTCATTAGTTCCGGAATGTTTATTTTATTTTCGCTCAAAATGATCGCTCCCATTCAGAGCATGATAGGGTAAAAAGGTCAGAGACTAACGATTTAAAATTTTGAATTTTTAATGGAATATCAGTTGATAGGATACAGTCTTCATTATATTGGGTCAAGCAACAGAATGTCCTACTGGTTTAAAAGGTAAAGCAGAATTTTCCATCCCGTGGACGACGATTCATTCAGGACTTCATATCCGTTCTAATCGCGCAAGAGTACGTTCTGGCTATCCCACAAAAACGGACCACACCGTTTCGTGTGGTTTCTTACCAACACCTTGAATTTGAGAATAAAAAAGAATGATCAATATCTTGTGGTCAGCCCAACAAAAGCACTTTTTGTAATATGCGTCACTAATGCGAAGAAGGATCACCACATTGCCTGGGGTGCTCTAAGGCAGGGTTGTGATCCTATCATTAATTTATTCTCTACGATTTTCCAATCGTTCCAGCCCAATTAGAACGACAATGTAGATATGCGACCAAGAATTCCAATCGAGTTTGATGCTTGGGCGATGTCCACCAGTGGGTGGCAAGAACAAAGGTTAGTTCGATAATTTCTCCGTAGCTATTACAAAGATCAGAACTGCTTACAGGGGTACACAACGGCTATGCTTTTCGAGGTCGAACCGCGCCAACTAACAAAAATAAAACAAAAAATGACGATAACGCTTAGCGTTATAGAGCCCTAAGCGCCCATTTTCAATGTCCAAATTGAACATTTAAGCTTTCACGGCCGAGTTAGCTGTCCCCGCTTCCCCACCGCCTTTCCCCCATCCCGATACCTTTCCCTTAGAAAATCCCGCATCGAGGTGACGCGAAATTCCGGCATCACCGCCGTCAGCTGTCGGGCATCGCCGATCCAGTCATTCTCGTTGAAGTAATGGAACAATCTCACCCGCGAAGCGCCGGATGGGTAAGCCCAACGAAAAAGAACTGGTCTGAGAAGCGTAACTACCGGCAGCAGCCAGGGGCCCAAGGGAATCAACCTTTTTCCCTTGACCGCCTGGTAAAGTTTGACCACATCGATCAGGCTGCGAGGCTGCGGGTCGATGACATCGATGCCGGCGTTGAGCACCTGCTGCCGCCGCATCAGCGCGACGGCGAGGCGGGCCACGTCCTGCTGCGCCGTGAAGCTGAACCGATGGCGGGGGCCGATGGGCATCAGGTAAAGGCCCAGGTTCATGACTAAGGGAAAAAACGACAGCCAGGTGTCCATGTAGCAGCCGGTTCTCAGGATCGAAAAGGGAACGCTGCCGGCCACGAGCAGGCGTTCGATGCGCCCCTTGACGTCCAGCATCGGGATGCCCGTGGGCCGGAGCGGTTGAATCAGGGAGAGGTAGATCAGGTGCAGTAGCCGGACCGCCTTGGCTGCCGCTATGGTGCAGCGTACCGCCCTCAGTTCGATCTGGATGTCGTCGTTGCCACCCACAGGCGTGATTAAAAAGGCCGCCTCGGTCCCGTCCAGGGCCTGCTCGACATCGGATCGGTTCAGCATGTTGCCGCGGCGCACATCGGCAGCGGGAAACCGTTTGCGAACAGGGTTGGGCGAGCGGGCCAGGATCCTGACGCACAGACCTTGATCCATGAACGTACGGATGTACGGCGCTCCGAAACGGCCGGTGCCGCCGAGCACGGCGATGGTATGACCTTGCGATGGGTTGGCGCATGGAGCCATGGCTGCCTGCTTCTCCCTGCCGAACGATCCCGCATTCCGTCGCCAGCCGATTCGGTTGCACTTGACCGCGAAAAGCAGGATACTCTATAAATAAACTTACACACGGGTCGTCGTAATGCATTGGATGTGGGCCACGTAGGAATCACCTGAACACAGCCGTTCGGTTTGCGCGAACCGCTTTCACATCCGCCGCATCGTCCAATCATTACGGCGTCTATTCCGGGCTTGCCATGATGGACAAACCTGTAGTCATCGTCACGGGGTCTTCCGGCTTTCTGGGGTCTGCCATCTGCGTCGACTTGAGCCGGGATGCTCGCCTCATCGGGTTGGATTGCCGCGAGCCTTCCCCGGCCCTGCAGCGGCGTGCACCGGATGTTTGCTGGAAGACCATTGACATCTCGGACAGCGCCAGCGTCGAGAGCCTGTTCGATCACATTGCCGCCGATCACCCACGCATCGATTTCGTGCTGCACATGGCCGCATTCTACCATTTCGGCCAGCACTGGCTCCCCGAATACGAACGGGTCAACATCCGAGGGCTGCGGAACATCCTAGATGGCGCCTGCCGTTTGGCAGCCCGGCGATTCATCTTCGCCGGCAGCATCGCGTCACTGCCTCCGCCGCCCGCCGGCAGCGCCCTGACCGAGAAATCGACGCCAGGTTCAGCCACCGCCTACACACGATCCAAAACCATCGGTGAGGCATTGCTGGCCCAGTACCGGTCGCGGCAGCCCGTGGTCGCGCTGCGCATCGGCGGCGTTTTCAGCGACTGGTGCGAGTTGCCGCCGCTCTACAGCCTGATGAAGCTGTGGAGCCAGCCCCACGTTTTCGGCCGCATGATACCAGGCCGGGGCAACACCGGCTTTCCCTACATCCACCGCCGCGACCTGGTGACCACCGTTCGCACGATCTTGGAACGCAACGACGATTTGGCGCCCTTTGAGATCCTGTTCGCCGCGCCTTCCGGCTGCACGACCCACAACGAGCTATTCCCGCTGATCCGCCGCGAATGCGGCGCCCACTTCGACCTGACGCCCATCCATGTCTCCCCGGCGATTGCCAGGATCGTCCTAGTGCTCAAGAACGGCCTCAAGGCCATCCTGGGGAGAAAACGCTATGAACGCAAATGGATGATGGACTATGTCGACACTCCCCTGATGGTCGACACGGCGGTCAGCCGCAGCAAACTCCGGTGGGCCCCCGGCCCCAAACTGAGTATTCTCAATCGCCTGCCGGTATTGATGCAGCGGTTCAGGCAGCACCGCTCCGTTTGGGAACGGCGCAACATCCGTCGCAACGAAGGACGCTACGAATACGGGGACGACGGTCTGTAGCAACGTAGCCAGCCTCGGCCGAGCAAGGCGGGCCTGCTCTTCAATCCACCAGAAACAGCGTTTGGTTGTCCAGCTTGCGCAAAACTGCCCTGGAGACGCTGCCGAGCAGCAGTCGCTTGATGCCGGTCAGGCCGCGTTTGCCTATGACGATGGTGCCGTAACGGCCGGACGCCGCCTCCTTTACGATGGCGCTGCCCGTTGGCTCGCCTGATCCGATGAGGGCGAGCGGTTCGTCAACGTTCAGGCCGACCACCCGTTTGAGGCGGGACCATTGCCGTTCCACGCCAGCCACACGGCCATCGTTCGCGTGAATGAAGGTCACCCGCACGTCCGGCCGGTTCATGAAGGCGCGGTGCACGAAGTCCAGCGCCAGAAGCGATGCATCCGAGAAATCCAGGAGCACCGCGACGTTTCCCAGGTTGTCGTTGGCACCAACCAGGCCGATGACCTTGCGGTTCAGCACATACAGCAAACGTTCCCGCCATGGCTGGCCCCGGTTGCGACCTATCAGCAGCATGCCGTGATCCTGTTTTTCCAATTCGGCCTGAACGGCACGGTCCCACTTGCCGTCACCCCGATGTTCGACCGCCGTGACCCGATCCAACGAACCGCCTGCCGCGGCACTCAGACCTTGGACCCACGTCAGGCAATCGGCTCCGTAAGGCGCCTTCTCCCCCGTCCAGGACCCCGCGAGCAGCACCGTGACGGCGTGGTTCCACCCTGATGGTTCGCCCATCGGCAGCAGGTGGGGAACGCTTGATTTGAACAGTGCCAGGTCGTCACTATCGGCGATCACCCAGAGCCCGTCGCAATTGCGGTCCAACAGCATGCGCCCTAAATGGACCTTGAGCTGCCTCGTCCGGGGCCAGCACCGACAGATAAAGCCCTGTTCAAGGATGATGCGTTTCAGGCACCAATTGCAGTTGATGCAAGGCGTGACCGCCGAAGCGGGCTGACCTGCCTTTTTGACCCAGTCGGGATCGACCCTCAGGGGCCGGCCCAGCCCGACCAAGTGCGCCGCTTTTTGCGCCAGCAGGTCGGCTGCCAGTGCGGGGGTGGTCACTCGGCCGGAAATGATCGTGGGGATGCCGACGTGGCCGGTGAGCTGCACCATATCCTCGCGAAGGTAGGCCCGCCGCTTCATCTTCTGCACCACGGAAGGGAAGAAAATGGAGTTAAAGTTGCCAGCGGCAGCGGAAAGGTAGCTGACGCCGGCGCGTTCCAGCAACTGGGCGAAGGCGATGGCCTCCTCCAGCTTGATGCCGTCAGGCACCCACTCCTTGAGCGGCAGGCGATAACCCAGCGGAACCGACTGGGGCACGTGGCGCCGTATTTTGCCAACGACGCTCAACGGAAAGCGTGTACGGTTTTCGAAGCTGCCGCCGAACTCGAACAGGCGCTTGTTGGTGGCCGGCGAGAGAAACTCGCAGAGCAGATAGCCGTTTGCCCCGTGGACCTCGATCATGTCGAATCCCGCCTGGTGCGCCCGTTGGGCAGCCTGGCAAAAGCGGGTGGCCACCGCATGCATCTCGTCCGCGGTCATCGCTCGGCGCCATCCGGCAAGCTGCTCGAGGAAGAAACGCGTCAGCCCGAAACGCTTCTCGAAGGGAAAGGCGTGCATGAACCCCTTCAGCGACGCCATGTGGTAGGTCAGGTTGGAGGCGTCCACCGGAGAGGCCAGAAGGGGATGCTTGGTCTTGGCAAAACGCCCCGCGTGGTTCAGCTGAATGCTGGCCAGAGCCCCCTGCCGGCGGATGGCCGCGGCCAAGGCCTTCAACCCGGGCATGTAGCGGTCGTCATCGATGCGAAGGTTGTACTGTGAAGTAACACCGTCCGGCGACACGGCGACGTTGGCCACCACCACCATGGCCACGCCGGTAGCGGCCAGCGTGGTGTAGTGCTGGAGCAGAAGGGCGCTGACGCTGCCGTCCGGACTGGCATACCCGGTGAACACCGGTAGGGCCACCAGCCGGTTCTTGAGTCGGTGGGGGGCGATGTGCAGCGGGGTATGGATGGTTGGCGTCAACATGTTATCGGGATGCATCCACGATCGGGAACGATGGGCCGTGCCCGACGGCCGCATAAACCATGCGGTTGATCAGAAAACGGTTGAACCAGCGAATCAGGTTGAAATAGACCGGACCGGTCCAGTGCTTGTAGCGAACCACGGTGAGGACATGAAAGCGTCTGCGCCGATCGTCCATGGGCTGCGCCACCACGGCCAGATCGGCATCCAGATGCCGGTCTCTGGGACAACCGGCAATCCAGAAGCGGTCGTTTTCAACCCGTTGGACCGTGAAAAACCACACGTTGCCACAGGGCAGCATGGGAAAGTCGTCCGGAATCCACTCCTCCTTGGCCGGCAGGACGTCCTGCTGGAAACCCAGCAGGCGAACCAGGGGCGCACGCAAGCGGTACAGCAGTCGAATCAATGCCGGGCGGTAGGCAAACATCTTCTCCAGGAAGGACTCCAGGCGATCCTCGGACTCGATGAACGTCAGGCCGACGAAGTCGGCGTCTTTTACAAGCGCCGTTATCTCCGGTATGCCGGAGAGGTACGTCATTGCCTGATATGCCAGGTGATTCATGATGAGGTCGCGTCCTTGAGCAACAAAAGCGAAGGCATTCCAGGGCCGGAGGGCGTCGATGGGTAACGCGGGTATCGGTGGCAGGCGTGAAGACGTCGAATGCGGCGTGGCGCACCATCGGAAGCGTGTTGGAACCATCGGTTGCGTGGCCGCTATCCGTTTCACCTTCATGCGCCCGGTTCGACGAATGCGCTCCAGGGATGGAAACCACGAAGGCCCCCTTCCGCTTCCCCTGACAGCCCGTTCTTTACCTAAAAGTTATCATCGCCATGGGCGTAAATCAATGATGGTGGCCCAATTAAACTTTAGATCAGTCTATCGCACGAAAAACGACATCTCGGAAATTGCAGCTTTCTTTTATTTTGATTTTAAGGCCGATACCAAACACCGCTACATCTTGTGCTCAGGCGAATTCCCGGCAGGTGGTGACGACCTATGATCGGCTACCGCCTGGATTGAGAAAAAAAAGCCCCGCCCGGATTCATCCGGGGCGGGGCTTTTGGGTTAATGCGTCGAGCGGGTCGTTATCGGATCATGCAGCCGGCTGTCGGTCGCCGTGCTTTTCCCACTCCTGCACCTCGCCTTCCTCCACATCCTCCCAGCCGGTGATCATGGCCTTGACGTGGGCGGTGACGGTGTGCCCGGTGGTGGTCATGTAGACGTGGACGATGATAAAGCACAGGATGGCGAAGGCACCGGCCGTATGGACGAAGGCAATCGCCTCCAGCGTGAGCCAGTCCAGTCCCCAGGCCTTCCATGAGTTGTATCCCCAATAGAGAAATCCGGAGGCCATCTGCACGGGCAGCAGGAATGCGGCCAGCGAGAGGTAGACGATGCGCTGGAGCGGGTTGTGCTTGGCTTCCTTGCGTTTGGGCACCGGGTGGCTTTCGCCCTTGAAGATCCCCCAGCTGTAGTACATGACCACCTGGAACATCTTTTTGGTGGTGGGGATATACTGCTTCCACTCGCCGGTGGTGAAGACCCAGAAAACGAAGAAGGCGAAGGCGATCAGCCAGCTCAGGCCCACGAAGTTGTGCACCTCCACGGCTTCGTCGAACCCCAGAAAGGGGAAGGTGCCGTGCACCTCGAAACCGGTGACCAGCAGCACGAAGATCAAGGCCATCTGCAGCCAGTGCCAGAAGCGTTCATAGCGGGTGTACAGGTACATGGTGATCATTTTTTTGACGGACATGGCTATTTGCCCTCCTTCCTGCCGTTGGTGAACATCCGGGTCAGGCCGTGGATGCCGACTCCCAGCAGATGGCCCAGCACCAGGATCCAGCCCAGCGAATCCAGCAGTTGAAACTTATCGCGCCCGGGCATGTAGAAGCCGGCCAGGCTGGCCAGGCGGCTGTCGTCTCGGGTGTGGCACTCGGTGCAGGCGACCACGTTTTCCTTGGGGGCCACCATGTGGGTGATGGGAAAGACGTAGGTGGTGTCCACGAAATCGAACTCGCCGGAGAAGGGGATGTCCAGCGTAGCATTGCCTTTGGTGATGGCATGGTTCCAGTCGAGCGTTTTCCAGTATCCGTCGGGCCCGGAGAGCATGGGCGCCAGCAGGGTCTTGTGAACCTTGTCGTAGGGCTGCCTGCCCTGGTGAACCTTGAAGGGGAAAATGCGTGAGTTCTCGTCATCACGGCTGCCGACGGGGTGGCTGACCCGGACGGTCTGGCCCGGATCGATGGCGTCCCTGGCGGTCGTGCTGCTGATGGAACCGTTATACCAGAAGTACTCCGGTTTGACGTTCTTGGCCCATTTCATCTGACCCTTGATGGACAGGTAGCTGTCCTTGCCGAACTCGTCCTGGGTCTTGTAGGGCTTGCCGTCCTTCAACTTGCCTGACTGGGACCAGTCCCAGGACATCTTGGTGGGATTGACCCGGGCAAATTCGGGGATGTGGCAGCTCTGGCAGGCCACCTTGTCCGTATGATCGTTGGCTTTGGACTCGGATTTGTGCGGTGTGCTGCTGTGGCAGGACTCGCAGGTGATCTTGGTGGTGAGATCGTCCTCGATCAGGCTCTTGCGGTCGGTGGCCGCCGGTTTGGTGTAAACCCGGCCGGCAATGTTGTGCAAGGTGGTGGTGTGGCAACGGGTGCACTCGAAGTTGCGCCCGTCCGATCCCATATGGACGTCCAGGGCCTTGTTGGGCTTGGTCAACGAGGTGTCCAGGTCGCCGTGCTTGACGCCGTCGCCGCCGCCGCCCTTGAAGTGGCAGGACCCGCAGTTCTGGCGCTCGGGCCGGACCACGGACTGGACGGCCGCCTGGATGTTGCCGCGGAGTTCATTGGCGATCTCCTTTTCATCGGGGTCCTCGGACCCGGCGAAGGCTTCCAGGTCTTCGAACGACTCTTCCCAGTTGATGACTTTTTGACCGTGGCAGTTAAGGCAGTTGATGGCTTCGGTTTTGTTGCCCCATCCGGGATGGCAGCTCAGACAGCCTTTGTCCTGCATGTTGTTGGCCGAGATGCAGAAGTTGTTGATCGAATCGCCGCCCTTGCCATGGATGCTGCCGTCTTCGGTTGTGTAGGCCTTCCAGGTCCAGTGAATGGTTTTATGGAACTGCTCGGCCGCTTCCGTGTGGCAGGAGAGGCAGGCCTGGGTCACCTCCGGGCCGGACCGGAAATCCTTCTGCAGGGCTTCGATCCGGGAATGGTCGGTGGTGATCCACAGCTGCTTTCCCTTGGTGGCCTGATCGGCCAAGGTACGGCCCGGTGCCCGTTCCTCCGCCTCTTCCGTCGAACTGTAGGCTGCAGGTGTAAAAAGGAACGCAAGCATGAACAGGAGCAGGGTGCATGGCACGGCCAAATGGCTCCTTATGATTGACGTCATCGTTTCCTCCCTTGTGGGATCTTAAATGGGTTTTTTCAGGTCGAACGAGCCATCTTTTTTGAAGGTCATTTCACCATCGACATAGAAAACGTTTTTCAACTCCGGGCGGACATCCTGGACCATATAGAACGCCTCACCGCTGCGCGCGCCCGTGCCGCAGATGAAGACGATGGGTTTGTCGGCGGGCAGGGCCTTGATTTTCTCCTCCAGGTTGTCAACGGGAATGTTGACGGCGGTCTTCAGGCTGCCCTTCTTGAATTCATCGGCATCGCGAACGTCCACCAGGAAAATCGATTCGGGAGCCTCATTGACCAACCGGGTAAACTCGGCATGATCGATGCTGCCCTCCTCGACACCGCTCTTGATGGCGGTTGCCGCTGCAGATGTCGCTGATGCGCTGCCGGCCAGCGCCTTCCAGGCCGGGTAGCCGTCGGCAAAAACCTTGACGTTGGTATAGCCCATCTCGATGGCCTTGGCGGCGCTCTTGTGGCTCAGCTTGCAGTGCAGTCCGCCGCAGTAGAAGACCAGCAGCTTGTTCTTGTCCGCAGGCAGCTGGTCCTTCTGATCGTCGAAATAGGTGTCCGGGATGCTGATTGCCGTAGGGATGTGCCCTTTGTCATATTTGGCTTTCCTGGGGCGGGAGTCGACCAGCACCATGTCGGCCCCCTTGTCGATCTGGCTTTTCACCCACTCGGCCGACACTGCCGGGTAGTGCGCCTTGTCCGCCATCCAGACCGGATAGCCTTCGGCATAAACCTTGACGTTGGTGTAACCCAGTTTTTCAGCCTTCATGGCCGACTTGTGGCTCAGCTTGCACTTCAGTCCACCGCAGTAGAAGATCAGCAGGCTGTTTTTATCCGCGGGCAGACGGTCGGTCATCGTGTCGAATTGGCTGTCGGGAATGCTGACGGCCATGGGGATGTGACCCTGGATATACTTGGGCTTGTAGGGCCGGGCATCGATGAGCATGACGTTGTCTGCCATGGGGATGGTGACGTGGGCAGCGACAAATTGCGTGTCCACGATGTCGTGGAACGGTTCAAATGCGGGTTCGGCTGCCGCCGCGACCGGTGCTGCCGGTTGTTGGGTGGCGCATCCGGTGAAGGTGGCCATGAGAAGAAGAACGCTAACCGCTGAAACGATCATATGCAAGGGCTTCATTGATACCTCCATTGAACGGGATCGGGGCAAACCGGATCGTGAATCCGATTTGCCCGCATTGAGATGGCGTAGTGGTTATTTACATTTGGCCGGCGTGGGTGAATCTGCCGCATGATCATGCAGGTACGCATATATGTCGGCGATATCCGCTTCAGACAGGGCATCCCACTCCGGCTTGCAGCCGAAATCCTCGAAGTCCTTTTTTTCGAAGGTGCGCGTCCACTGGGCCTGGGTTTTGGCGTCCGGGCTGATGGGCGGCTTGGGGGAGTCCACTTCGCCGCGCTCCATGCAGGCCTTATAAACCTTGCGGTAGGTGTACTTGCCCTTGCGGTCGTTGCCCTTATCCATGGCAAAGGTGATACCGACAGCCGAAAAAAGAAATACCAGAGCGGTAGCTACGAAAAGTCCTTTTTTAAACATGTTGCCTCCTTCAAGTGAATAAAACGTGTTAAGGTCAAAAGGGTTTCACGATTGGCTTAAAAAACCAAGTGGCGGTCAGCCTGTTCCAGCATTTGGGCATTTCTCGTCTGGGTGGAGAACGATTCTCTGGTCACCCCCGGCACCTCATGCTCCCTGCCGTGCAGACCGTTTGCCCGGAAGCTGGTGTCACAGATATTCAATTCCGCTTTTCCCACCAGCGTTTTTAATTTCGGATTCACGGTCAACAGCACCCCTTTTCCGGTGAAAAAGAGGCTCACCTTCTTGCCTTTGGCAAAGGCTGCCGCGGTGATGTTGACCACATGGTCCAGGTGCTCGTCGGTACACACCAGGATGGCCAGGGAGCCCGTTGCGGCCGAAACCGATTTATCTGGGGAACTTACCACCAGCAGATCACCTTGTCATTTTCGAAAATCTTGTCCACCAGGGCCGGCCAGTCCACCGGGTCTTCGTAAAGCATGACCACCGACGCGGTGTTGTCCATGTTCATGGAGACCGTGAACTTTTCCACCGTTTCGTCGGGTTCCGATCTCAAGATGTGAAGAATGTTCACGGCAAACCTTTTGTTGGGCGCCCACCCGGGTTCGGGTTAAAGCGGGATGACGATATCCGCCTGCCGGATCTTAGCCGCTGCCTGGGCGATGGTCACATGGGTAAAGTTGTACTTTTCGGCGTTTTCCGAGTTGTTGGAAAAACGCATCCCGCCGATCTCGTCCAGGAAAATCATGTTGTCCCGGTAGGCTTCATCCATGTTTTCGATTTCATGGTGCAAGACGAACATCTGGACCGTCATGCCCGCCAACGAAAGACCGACGCTGGTCCGCAGCCCTTCGTACTGCTGCTGGGGATTTTTTATGATGATCGCTGCCCGTTTCATGCTTGCTCGTCCGTTCCATCCTGTGCAGGTTCCGCCTCTTTTCTCGAACCAATTCCAGATGCGGACCAGCACAGGTCGGGTTCAGGTTCCAGCTGTCGGTTAGTAGCGGAAGGTCAGTGAGAGGTAACCGTCCCAGACTTCGTCGACTACCGGATTCAGTGCGTCGATTGAATCGAGAGAGTCTATTTTTACCGGTTCGCCCATGGGGTTGCCGCTGCCGGTGTACTCATAGTCGTAGAATCTCACGCCAAGGGTGGCGAAGAAGTTGTCCCCGTATATGGGCTGATGCCAGTAACCTTCATAGACGCTGCCCCGCACGGCCAGTTTGCTGCCTACCAGGGAGTCTTCAGCGCCGGTAAAGTTGAACCAGTACTTGGAGCCGTAGTTATACTCCAGGCCGAACCTTGCATTCCAGGGCATGGGAAAGACGGCGCCCAGGTAGATCATATAGCCGTCACGGTCTTCCAGTTCACCGCCAGAATTCAGCAAGCCCATGCCCATCATTTCATAGTAAGGATTCCGGGATGTGTTTGATGCGCTGGTGTGGCTCCATGACCCGGAGAGGAACAAGTCGATGTTCGTGTCGAAGCGTTCGGTGAGATTGGTGCGCAGCAGCAGGGACAGCGCATCCCAATCGCCGATTTCGGTGGCCGGTTCCAGGCGGCTTACATATCCACCGCTGTTTTGCTCAAAATAGTATTCATCGGCACCGTCGCCGTTTTTGTCTTCACGAGTAACAATAAAGGGCATGACGGTCAGGCCAGTAAACCCGTCGGTAATGTCCCAGGCATGCGCCCAGTTCAACACGGCGCTGGTCGAATCGTTGTCGAACAGGGTGGCGATGATGCCGAACATGTGCACGTCGTCCACATCGGGCTGCTGGTTGCCCAGCGAATAGGTGTTGCCCCAGTCCCCCTCGAAGCCGACTCCGTAGCAGAGCTTGAAGGCCGCACCGGGAATATTGGTGACTTCTTCCAGGCCCAGGTTATAAGAGGCACCGTCGAACTGCCAGTTGATGATCGTGGCCAATGGGGATCCGCCTTCGAGGCTGTTGTTGAGGTATTCCAGGGGAGGCCCGTCGGTGGAGGGCCGGCGGCCTAATGAGAAGTTGGTCGGCACCCGGCCCAGATCCTTTTTATAGTTGAAGTAGGCCCGCTCCAGACGGATGGTGTCTCCATGGGGCAGGCTGGAGGTGTTGCCGTCCAGGGTGACGTCGCCCAGGCTGCCCTGGTTGACCTTGACCCCAGTGCTGTCGCCGAAGACCTTGTAGGCGGCCAGACGACCGCTGAAGCTGAGCTGGTCGTTGACCTTGGCATTCATGTTCAAGCGGAACTTGTTGGTCAGGATAATGTCGTTGGTGGCATCATACTTCTGAGTTTCTGGCAGGGCGCCAGGCGTGTTTTTTATCCCCTGAATGGCGCCTGGAGCGATATTCGCCGGAATGCCTTGAAAACCAGTGGGAAAGGGGGTGAAGAATTGACTGACTAACGCACTGGGCGCTACCTGAATGTCCTTGTACTGCAGTGTATCGGCGCGGGTGCGAAGCTCCACGCCGAAGGCAACCTTGTCCGTGGCGGTGTGAAGCTCGGCCTTGTTGAGGCGGTCGTCGATCTCCTCGATCTCTTCCTCCTTGGCCTGGCTGTTCCGCTCAATGTCTTCCAGTTTTTTCTGGACGGCCTCCATCTCCTGTGACATCTGCTCCAGGCGCTCTTTTAAAACCTTCACGTCATCCTGCGCAGAAACGATGCCGGGTGCCGCGACACATACCAGGAACACAATCCCCACTATGGCACCGATGGTTGTGCTCGTCCATCCTCTCTGTCTCATGTTTCCTCCTTGTGGAATTGGTTAACAATTTTTCATCTATTCTTAACAACAACTTCTGAGCAACGGGTATGCCAGAGGCCCGAATTGAATGAAAAAATCTGTAACCACAAGAAATAAAACAAAAAACCATATGTTTTGAAGATGCTTGCAAAATTGCCTGAAACCGTTTAAGTTAACAAGTGTTAAGTTAACGGGTTAGCATGTTGCCTTGACAGGGTTAACACTTGAGCGGAGGCGTCATGGATATTGCCAGATACTGGAAAACCATTGTGGACACGCTGCAGGACGGTCTGATGGTTGTGGATCCGATGGGTAGAATTATTGCGGCTAATCCAGCAGCAGAGCGGGTCACCGGCTACAGTGCCGATGAATTGATCGGGAAGTCCTGCAGAATACTGAATTGTACCGGATGCAAAATCATCGGTCAAGGGGCAGGCCCCCAGTGGTGCGGTCTTTTCAACCGGGGGTCCATCAGGGAAAAAAAATGCCTGATCACCAACAAGGACCGCCATTCGGTGCACATCATCAAGAGTGCATCGGTGCTGCGCAACGAAGCGGGCGACATCATCGGTGCCGTCGAGACACTGACCGACATCACCGAGAAGATCCGCCAGCAGCAGGAGATCAGTAACCTGCGCAAGACCTTTCACCTGGATGAGGGGTACCACGGTATCCTGGGAAAATCCCCGGCCATGCTGAACCTTTTCGAGACCATCGAAAATGTGTCCCAGTCCGACACACCGGTGATGATCCAGGGCGAGAGCGGCAGCGGCAAGGAGCTGGTGGCCCGGGCCATCCACCGGGCCAGCGCACGCAGCGACAAGCCCTACGTCAAGGTCAACTGTGCGGCCTTGAACGAAAACCTGCTGGAAAGCGAACTGTTCGGTCACGTGAAGGGCGCTTATACCGGTGCGGACCGCACACGTGTGGGTCGTTTCGAAGCCGCCCACCAGGGGACCATTTTTCTGGACGAGATCGGCGACATCCCTCCTGCTATCCAGATCAAGCTGCTGCGTGTCCTGGAAGACCGCAAGATCGAGCGGGTGGGGGACAACCGCTCCATCCCCGTGGACGTCAGGATAATCACCGCCACCCACAAGCGCCTGGAATCGTTAATCGAAAAGGGCCTGTTCCGGGAGGATCTTTATTTTCGGATCAACGTCTTCCCCTTGCACTGTCCGCCCCTTTCCGAGCGTCGGGAGGACATCCCCCTGATCGCCCAGAGCTTCATCCGGCGAAATGCGACCAGCAGCGGCAAGAAGATCATCGGGCTCACTCCTGACGCCCTCGAAACCCTGACGGAGTACGCCTGGCCGGGCAATGTCCGCGAGTTGCGCAATGCCATCGAGTACGCCTTCGTCCTCTGCCAGAGCGGGGGCATCGGCACCCAGCACCTGCCTCACAAGATCGTTCACGGCACCTTCGATCCAAAGGCGGTCTGCGACCTGGACCCCGGGTGCGTCAAGGATCGGGAAAGCCTGATCCAGGTGCTGCGGGAGGCCGGGGGCAATCAATCCAAAGCGGCCAAGATGCTGGGGGTCAGCCGGGTGACCGTGTGGAAACGGATGAAGAAGTTCGGAATCGACATCAAGCAGGATGTGGGTTGACCCGGACTCGCCGGGTTCGTCAAATAAGTTGACATTCATACCACGATGTGGCAGATGTGTACAATTTTAATTATTTTCTCGTAAATACGACATGTTAGTTTCCCATTTCCTGCGGGTCCTGGGCCTAGCGTTGGTCGTGGTAGGGGGCGGCCCTTTGAATGCAGCCATCGGTTGCAGCAATTAAGGAATTGGAACCTAGAGGCGGAAAGCCATGAAAGACAAAGAGTTCAGTGCATTGCGGAAGAAACTGGAGAAAACCCAGAAACAGATGGCCCAGCTTCTGGGGACTTCGATCAAGGCGATCCACAGTTATGAGCAGGGCTGGCGAACGATCCCCGTCCACGTCGAGCGCCAACTCTATTTTCTGATCACCCGTAAATTGTGCGGCAACCACGGTGCCCAACCCTGCTGGGATATCCGCTCGTGTCCCCAGGAGCAGCGGGAACAGTGCCCGGCCTGGGAATTTTCCACCGGTGACCTGTGCTGGTTCATCAACGGCACGATTTGCGATGGAAATGTCCACGATTCCTGGAAGGAGAAGATGAAGCTGTGCCGCACCTGTGATGTGTTCAGGACCACCCTGGCCAAATTAAAGCATGAGTGAGTATATCCAGCACGATCAGCAGGGCGCATCCGTGGGCATGGTGGAAAAGCGGACATTCACCTTCGCCCATCCCCCGGCATCCATGACCCTGGCCTGTGGTGCCGCCATCGGGCCCGTGACCATCGCCTATGAAACCTGCGGCCGTCTCAACGAAGACCGGTCCAATGCAATTTTGATCCTGCATGCGTTATCCGGTGATGCCCATGTTGCGGGCACCTATACTGACAGCGACGACAAGCCTGGCTGGTGGGATTTCATGGTGGGGCCGGGAAAGGGAATCGATACCGACAACCATTTCGTGATCTGCACAAACATTTTAGGCAGCTGCATGGGGTCAACCGGTCCGGCATCCATCGATCCAGCCACCGGCAACCCATATGGCTTGAATTTCCCGGTAGTCACCATCACGGATATGGTGGACGCCCAAAAGCAGCTCATGGATTATCTGGGCGTGCATCGGCTGCGCGCGGTGATCGGCGGGTCCGTGGGCGGCATGCAGGCGCTGGAATGGAGTGTGCGCTACCCGGACCGGGTCGAATCCGCCGTGCTCCTGGCCACCACCACCCGGCACAGCGCCCTGGCCATCGCTTTCAACGAAGTGGCCCGGCAGGCCATCATGGCCGATCCCAACTGGAACGGCGGTGACTACCACGACGGGAAGAAACCGGACCTGGGGTTGGCCGTGGCGCGGATGATCGGGCATATTACCTATCTTTCCGACGAATCCATGCGTCTCAAGTTCGGAAGGCGGCTTCAGGACAAGGCCGATTTTTCGTTCAATTTCGATGCGGATTTCCAGGTGGAGAGCTACCTGCGCCATCAGGGCCGCAAGTTCGTGGAGCGGTTCGACGCCAATGCCTTTCTCTACATCACCAAGGCGGCGGATTATTTCGACCTCGAGCGTCATTACGGCGACGGGTCTGCCGTGGCGGCCTTTGCCGGCGCACGGGCCAGGTTCCTGGTGCTCTCCTTCTCCTCAGACTGGCTCTACCCGACCTACCAGTCCCGGGCCATGGTCAAGGCCATGAAAAAAAACGGCCTGGCGGTGAGCTTTTGCGAAATCGAGGCCCAGTGGGGGCACGATGCCTTCCTGCTCCCCAGCGACCGCCTTTCCGGCATCATGAAAGGGTTTCTGGACGGTGACAACGACCTGTAATGCAGGTAACGGTATTCGCTACGACCTTCGGCTGGTGGCCTCCTGGATTCCACAAGGGGCCCGGGTGCTCGGGTTGGGATGTGGTGACGGCACGCTGCTGCATCATTTGAAAACGCGCAAAAATGCGGTCTGTACCGGCATCGACATAGACGAGAGCTGCGTGGCCCGCTGCATCGAGCGGGGGTTGACCGTGCTCCAGGGAGACATCAACGAAGAGGTCCGGGACTATCCGGATGATGTTTTCGATTACGTGATCCTGGCCCAGACCCTGCAACAAATTTATGACCCGGCGCCCTTGATCCGGGAGATGCTGCGCATCGGCCGACGGAGCGTGGTGAGCTTTCCCAACTTCAGCCACTGGCGGGTGCGGATGATGCTGGCCTTAACGGGGCACGCGCCGGTGACGCCGCAGCTGCCCTACCAGTGGCACGATACGCCGAACATCCGGGTGATCACCCTGTCCGATTTCAGGCAATACGCCCGGCAGGTGGGATTCAGAATCCTGAAAGAGGTGGGCATCAACACAGACCGACAGGATCGCTCCGGAAAGACGGTTCGGTTTTTTTCCGACCTGTTTGCCACGTATGGCCTGTTTCTGATTGCCAAGGAGGACAGTTCCCTATAAAGTCCGACGTCTGCGTTACGCTTCATCCCTCTTCATTGCGGCGTACGACCCGAACGCCTCCTTCCTCGGGACTGGCAAGCCTTGATCTCGGATTGAATACGAAACCATAGGAGCATCGATTTTTTTGCATGCATCGAGGAGGAGTCGTGAAGATTGTATCCATTGCCGTCAGTCGCAAAAAAGGAACCCGAAAAACCCTCGTGGACCGGGCCAGGGTGATTCTCAACCATGGTCTTGACGGGGATGCCCATGCCGGCCCCTGGCACCGCCAGGTGAGCTTCCTGGCCTCGGAAAGCATTCAGCGCGCCCGGGGAAAGGGACTGGATGTGGATTTCGGGGATTTTGCCGAAAATGTGGCCACCGAAGGCATCGACTGGACGAATCTGGCTGTCGGGACACAGGTAAAGCTGGGAACGACGGTCATCGTCGAAGTCACCCAGATCGGCAAGACCTGCCATAAGCCCTGTGCCATCTACTACCAGGCAGGGGACTGCATCATGCCCCGCGAGGGGGTTTTCGCCCGGGTGATCCGGGGGGGGGAGATTGCCTGCGGAGATTCCATCGAGGTGATGGGGACATCGGTCGACATGGCCGGCCATTCGCCTTCGATCTAATCCATCGGCATTTCGTCGCCGACAAAAAAATTACCACAATGTGGTATTTTTTCCTTGACAGGGATCATCGATCCGTTTATCTTGTACTCAACACCCCATATGTATTATTCAATCCCTCTACCCTTGGCGGCTCTGCTACGATACCCCACAACAGCAGAGCCGCCCCCCCTTTTTATGGGCCCTCACTCCCTTCAACCAACCCTGGGTACCGGCCGGATGCGGCTGCCAAGCATTGTGAGATAGCGGTTTTTCTGTTAAGAGAGGTCGAAAAAGAACACGACAATCAGACGCCGTCGGACTCCGCGTCAGTTCAAAGTGGATGGCGGCGTCCGGAAGGAATGCCCTCTCGATGAAATCATTTGAAGCGCTGTTTGCCGAACTCAAGGACAAGGCCGCTCGCAAGGACCCCCGGTCGAGAACCGTTCGTCTGCTTGAGGACGGTGTTCACGCCATTGGCAAGAAAGTGATCGAGGAGGCCTGTGAATCGTGGATGGCGGCCGAACACGAGGGCCGGGAACGCACCGCCGAAGAAATATCCCAACTGCTCTACCACGTCCAGGTGATGATGATCGCCTGCGGGTTGGAGCTGGAGGATGTCTACCGCCACCTTTAGCGCTAATTTCAAAACACCCCATTTCAATCAATATCGGCGTTGGGTTCACATTTCAATCCTCGACGTAGCGCTGCTACGCCTCCGGTTGAAATGATCGCCCACCTTGATCTTGACCGAACTGCGACGTTTTGAAACCGGCTCTGTTGACCGACAACTATCTCGACGGCTCACATCCAGCTAACAATCCTCAGGTAAGCTTTTAAAATTATATATAAATTGTAATATTTAAAGGAAGTTGCCAACGATGCTCAAAATCGCCCTGCCCAACAAGGGGTCGCTCTCCGAAGACGCCGTTCAGCTGATCCGCGAGGCCGGCTACAACTGCCGCCGATACAGCCGCGAACTCGTCGTGTTCGACAACACCAACCAGGTCGAGTTCGTTTTTCTGCGGCCCCGAGATATCGCCATCTATGTCAGTGAAGGAATACTGGACATGGGTGTGACCGGCCGGGACCTGGCACTGGACAGCGGGGCGGAGGTGGTGGAACTGATGGCCCTGGGATTCGGCAGGTCGGATTTCCACTATGCGGTCCCCTCAGAATCGGACCTGGTCCCTGGCCAGTTTGCCGGAAAGCGCATCGCTACCTCCTACCCCCGGCTGGTCGTCGAAGACCTGACGCGCCAGGGCGTGGATGCCGAAGTGATTCGTCTGGACGGGGCGGTGGAAATCTCCATCCGCCTGGGGGTGGCCGACGCCATTGCCGACGTGGTCCAAACCGGCCGAACCCTCAAGGCGGCCGGGCTCAAGGTGGTTGGGGACCCGCTGCTGCAAAGCGAAGCCATCCTGGCGGCCCGGACCCGGGACATTGAACAACGGGTGCGGGTGCACACCTTTCTGGACCGGATCCGCGGTATCGTCGTGGCCCGGGAGTACGTGATGGTGGAGTACGATATCCCCGAATCCATGCTGGAGGTGGCCTGCGTGATCACCCCGGGCATCGAGTCGCCCACGGTCTCCCCATTGAGCAAGAAAGGGTGGGTGGCGGTCAAATCCATGTCCAAAAAGCGGGATGTGAACCAGATCATGGACAGCCTCAGCAAAATCGGGGCCAAGGGAATCATCGTCACCGACATCCGCACCTGCCGGATTTAGAACCGCCCGATTAATAAACTATCCGGAGTAAATTTCCAAACGCCACGATTCGGTATGCATCGGCGTTGGGCCATATTTCAGGTCGGCGACGCCATTGACCGCCAGTGCTCCGGTTCAACGCTGCCATCCCGCCTCATCCCGCATTGAAAAATCAGAATCGATTCGTATCATTACCACAATGTGGCGGCTCGTATGTGCGAAAACAACTCGCAATGGGTTGAGCGCCAACGGATGATTTCAAAAAATGGGTGGACCATGAAGAGACGACCATCGATATGGATTGCAGCCATGCTGGTTCTGCTGATCGGCGCGCACACCCGCATGGCATCGGCAGACAATGCGGCTGTGCAGGCCATCTCGCCCCGCGAATTCAAGACGCTGCTCGACCGGCATCAAAACGACCCAAATGTCGTGCTGCTGGATATCCGCACGCCCAAAGAGTTCCAGGATGGCCACATCCAAGGGGCATTATTGCTCGATTACTATTCCAGTGATTACGTGGAACGGCTCAAGGCCCTGGACAGGGAAAAGACCTATCTGATTTACTGCCGCAGTGGCAACCGCAGTGGAAAAAGCCTGGCTATTTTCGAAAAACTGGGTTTTCGCCGTGCCTATCATATGGATACCGGCGTGATCGGCTGGTCACGGGAAAAGTATCCGCTGGTTCGATAATCAGGGCTCTATCGGGCATGTCAATGAAAAAGGGCATATGGCTTTCAACCGGCCGCGCAGGAAAATTTCCAGAGCGATGTTGGCTGGTGGCGGCCTGATCGCCCTGATTGTATTTGGCAGTGCCTGTGCAGACAAACCCGTTGACCATGGTGCGGCGGCCGGTTTGTCGGAAGGCCATCCGGCCATGGTCGTTCCCGGCGAAAGCGACGGCAAAATGACTCTGGAGAATAAAATCAGAAAAATGGCTCAGCAGCGGAGCGGTGCCTATCGCCCCCGAACCCGTCACCTCGACGGTCAGGGCAGGGCCATCTACACCAACCGGCTGTTTCTGGAGAGCAGCCCCTATCTGCTGCAGCATGCCCACAATCCGGTGGATTGGTACCCGTGGGGGGATGAGGCCTTCGCCACCGCGCGGCAGTTGGTCCGGCCGGTGCTGCTTTCGGTGGGGTATTCCACCTGCCATTGGTGCCACGTGATGGAGGAAGAGTCGTTCGAAGACGAGGAGATTGCCCGGTATATCAACGATAACTATATTGCCGTCAAAGTCGACCGTGAAGAGCGGCCCGATGTGGACGCCATCTACATGAGTGCTGTCCAGGCCATTCCCGGCCGGGGCGGGTGGCCCATGACTGTGTGGCTGACCCCGGACCGGGAGCCCTTTTACGGGGGGACCTATTTCCCGGCCCGGGACGGCGACCGCGGCTCGCCGGTGGGCTTTCTCACGATGCTCAAACAAATTCGCCAGAGCTACGATGAAAAGCGGGACCTGGTTGCCCGGTCCGCCGGCGAACTCACCCGGACGGTGCGGCAGATGCTGACGCCGGCTGACGGTGGCCGCCTGCCTCTGGACGGTGTGACGGAGCGTGCCGTTGCCTCCGGCAAGGCCCGCTTCGATGCCGTGCACGGCGGGATCGCCGGAACTCCCAAATTCCCCAGCTCCCTGCCGATTCGACTTTTGCTGCGGCACCACCGGCGCAGCGGTGACGCGGGCAGCCTGAACATGGCCGCGCTGACCCTTGAAAAAATGGCTGCCGGCGGCATGAACGACCA
This sequence comes from Desulfosarcina sp., assembly GCF_055467485.1. Classification (NCBI taxonomy): domain Bacteria; kingdom Pseudomonadati; phylum Thermodesulfobacteriota; class Desulfobacteria; order Desulfobacterales; family Desulfosarcinaceae; genus Desulfosarcina; species Desulfosarcina sp. The sequence continues at coordinate 22,367 of NZ_JBUOIV010000042.1, forward strand.
GGTGGGCGGTGGCTTTCACCGCTATTCCACCGATGCCCGGTGGCTGGTTCCCCACTTTGAGAAAATGCTATACGACAACGCGCTGCTGGTACCGGCCTACATCGAGGGGTGGCAAGCCACGGGGAACCCGCGATTCAGGCAGGTGGCCATTGATACCCTGGATTATGTAGCCCGCGAGATGACCTCGCCGGACGGGGCGTTTTTCTCCGCCACCGATGCGGACAGCCTGACGCCTTCCGGACGTCTGGAGGAAGGCTGGTTTTTCACCTGGACCCTTGAAGAACTCAGCGACACGCTCGGGGCCGCTGATGCCCGGATGGCCGCGGTGGTCTACGGGGCTGACGCCAGCGGCAACTTCGAGGGCAGAAACATCTTGTTCCTGCAGCGGGAGCTCGGCACCGCGGCCGGTGAGCTGGGGCTGTCAACGGAACAGCTGGAAGCCGACGTGAAACGAATCAATGCGGCACTTTATGCTCGCCGCCAAGCGCGTCCTGCGCCGCTGCGGGACGACAAGATCATTGCCGCCTGGAACGGGTTGATGATCTCTGCCTTCGCCCGTGCCGGGTTCGCCCTGGACGACGCGGCTTATCTCGACCGGGCCAGGCGGGCGGCGGACTTTATTCTGACCCGGATGCTTGTCTCCGGCAGGCTCAAGCGCAGTTTCAAGGATGGTTCCGCCGCCGGAAACGGTTTTTTGGATGACCACGCCTTTTTCATCGCCGCGCTGCTGGACCTGTTTGAAGCGACCGCCGACCTCCGTTGGCTGGCGCGTGCCGTCGACCTGGACCGGACCCTGGCCGATCGGTTCGATGACCCTGAATACGGCGGCTTTTTCATGACTGCCGACGATCACGAGGCGCTGATCGCGCGCGAGAAGCCGGTCTTCGACGGCGCCCTCCCCTCGGGCAACGCCGTGGCCCTGATGAATCTGCTGCGTTTGAACGCCCTGACCTTGGAGCCATCCTTTTTAAAGCGGGCCGAGAGAGGATTCAGCGCTTTTTCAGCCATTATCGAAGCCAATCCGTCGGCGTTCGGCGAGATGCTGCTGGCCCTGGAAGATTTTCTGCATCCGCCCCACCAGGTGATCGTGGTCACTCCCGAGGGCGGCAGTGCCGCCTCCTTCGCAGATCGCCTGCGGACCGCTTTTTTTCCCGGCAGCCTGGTGATGATCGTTTCCGAATCACGCGCCGGGCAATTGTCGCGACGAGCCCCCCTGTTCATGGAAAAACGTGCTCCCGGCGGCAAGACCACCGCCTATGTGTGCCGGAACGGTGCCTGCCAGCTGCCGGTAACCACCGGTGATGCGATGATGAATCAGTTGACGGCTTCGTAAATCGTGCAATATCGAGGTGGAGCAGCATCAACTAGGTCTGCTGCATGGGTTGGCGTGGCGGGCTGCGGTCTTGATTTTTGCCAAGCCGGTCCCAACGTCGTACCGGAGTGAGGGTCTGATAATGCAAACGGTTGTGTCCCAGATTGCCGTCGCCTTTGCCGCCGGCATGATTTTGAATTTCATGCCCTGCGTGCTGCCGGTGATCCCTTTCAAAGTCCAGGCGCTGCTGCGCGAAACGACCGGCACAACCGGTTCACGAACCATGGCCGCCGTTGCCCTGCTGGCCGGCAGCCTGGCCTTTTTCATTGTTCTGGGTGCCGTTACCGTCGGCTTCGGATTGATGTGGGGCCAGCAGTTTCAGCATCCCTGGTTCCGACTCCTGCTGTCCCTTTTTTTGCTTGCCGCGGCTATGGCGACGTTTACCGGGTGGTCCTGGCGGCTGCCCCAGGCTGTTTACCGGGTGCCCACGAGCCGCCAATTGGGTGCATTTTTCACCGGTGCCCTGGCCGGGGTGCTCTCCACCCCCTGTTCGGGACCGTTTCTGGGGTCGGTGCTCGCATTTTCAGCCACCCGATCGCCCCAGGAAGCCATGGTCATCTTCAGCGCCATCGGCACCGGTCTGGCCTTTCCCTACCTGATTCTGCTGCTTTGGCCAGGCCTGCTGAGCCGATTGTCTTTTTCCAGCCGACTGGCTAAAAACTTCAAAACGCTCCTGGGTTTTGTGCTGCTGGCCGGGAGTCTTTTTTTTATCCAGGGATTTCTGTCGCCTTTAGTATGGCAGGCCGGCTGGATGGCGCTGGTGGGAGCGATCGGCGCCTGGCTGGTAATCCTGTTCACCAGCGGTAAACGGGCCAAACTGAGGCCGGTGCTGATCCTGACCGTGGCCATTGTGGTGGTGGCCGGCTTTCGGAGCATATCCCTGGATGATGGCAGTGAGGGCATTGCCTGGCAGGCATTTTCCGACCAGCGCCTCGAGCAAGCCGTCGGCCACCCCGTCCTGGTCGAATTTACCGCCGACTGGTGCATTAACTGCAAAGCCATGGAACGGACCACATTCAAGGATAATAAACTGCTGGCGACCATTGAAACCATGGGCGTCATTGCCCTGCAAGTGGACCTCACCCAGGTGGATGAACAGCGGCGGGCGATTTTCGACCGTTTCGGCGGTCGCGCGATTCCATATATTGTGGTATTGGATAAAAAAGGCCAGCCCGTCCAGCGTTACACCGGGATGGTGGGAGCCGACACCCTGGTCGAGGTGCTACGGTCGATTGACGGTTAGGGCCGCGGAGGTCAGTGATGGCGCAGACAATCGGTTTTGTGGTAGAGGCGGGCAATGACGGCCGCGCTGCGGTGGTGGCGGAAAAGGGCCAGGGATGCGGCAGCTGCAGCGCTGTCTCCCAATGCCACGGCGGTCGCGCCGGCCAGACCGAAAAGACGACGGCCCTCAATCCGATCGGAGCGACGGTGGGGGACCGGGTGACGCTGACGGTGGCTTCCGGTGCCCTCCTGTCCCGCATGGCGGTGCTTTATCTGGTGCCCGTATTCGGGATGCTGACTGGCGCCTTCACCGGTGCGTTTGTGTATGGCGGTGCGGATGGTGCCGACAGCGGCCACAGTATCGTCTTCGGTCTGGCGGGATTCATCCTGGGGTTTGTGCTTTCGGTTACCATTTCGCGGATCTGGTCGGCAGCCCGGCCGGTCACGCCGGTCATCACCCGAATCGTCAACGCCCGGTCGGTTTCCTTGTCTGCGGGTCCGTCGGCAGGGTGCGGTTGTGGCGCCAAGTAGAAGCTTAACAACCATTCTTGTCCCCAAGAAGAGACATGGTGGGTGCATTGCCCGTCGCTTGCGGCGGGGTTGGCGAGCGAACTGAAAATCGATCTTCAATCCTTCAAAAAATCCTTTTTCTACGGCAATCGGCCGCACTTGACCGGCTGGTTGCGGCGGATCGGCAGACCATGAGCCCCTGCCGGAACCCGTGAATTCGTATTTCTTACCTGCATGGCAGAAAAAACTGTTGCCCGGACGCCAAGGTGCCGATATGTTCCCATGGGTCAGGTATTTGCCTTTAGCGATCCCTAACACGAAATCATAGCAGCCATGCCCGAAGCCATATCCCGGAAGGATACCGAACCGTTCCCGCCTCAACCCAAGCGCCGCCAGGGCCGGACACTGTCCCGCGACCTGATCGTGAGCATCCTCGTCGTGGTGGCCACTGTGTTTGCCATGGTCGTTTCTTTCACTTACGGATACATGTCTCACAAAGCGGAGTTGCAGAGTGCCGAAACCCTGAAGTCATTCAGTGACTACCTGCAGGACTCGCTTGAACTTTCCCTCTGGAATATCGACGAGGAGGGTATTCAAAAAATCTGCAACTCGTTTTTCGAAAATGACCTGGTGGAAAAACTGAAGGTAACGGACCATGAGGGAACGGTATTTTTTGAAAGGCACCGCGACAACCTTGCCCGTGCACTAGAGGAAAGAGCCGATATCATGCATGGTGAAACGGTGGTCGGCCATCTCGAAATCGCCCTGAACCAACAAGGCTTTCGGGAGACGCAGCACCAGCTCATGTGGTTCAGCCTGATCACCCTGGCTGCCGTCACCCTGGTACTCCTTGTCACCCTGCGGATCGTATTGAAGGTGTTTCTCATCTCTCCGTTAGACCAGCTGATCCTGCGCACCGAGCAGATATCTAAGGGGGAATACGATTTTGTCGACTTCCAGGCGCCCCAACTGGAAATCCGGACGATTGCCTCCCGTTTCAACACGATGGCAGACCGGATTCGGCGGCGGGAAAAGTCCTTAAGAGAAGTCAACCGACGCCTCGAGAAGGAAATCGTCGAGCACCGGGATGCGGAATCTGCCCTGTTAAGCTCACAGCAGGAACTGGATTCGATTATCCGATCGACCCCCGATGTGATTTATCGACTGGATACCATGGGGCGTTTTACTTTTGTAAGCGATGCGATACGGCGTTACGGGGTGACCCCTGAAGAACTGATTGGTCGGCCTTTTCTCGAATACATTCATGAAGATGACTGGGAGATTGCCCGATACCGGATCAGCGAGCGGCGGACCGGCGCTCGAAGCACCCAGCGGTTGGCCATCCATGCCTTTGGAGATTACGGCAACCGGGAGCAGGCTGACCCGCCGTCGGCGCAGCGCGATCCCGTTTTTCTGGTGGATGCCGAGGGGCTCTACGTTTCCGGCGAGTCCGGTCTAAAGGTCTTCGTGGGCACTCAGGGCATCGCCAGGGACATCACCGAGCAGCGGCAAAACGAATCCGCCAGGATGGAGAGTGAAGACAGGCTCCTGCTGGCCCTGGATGTCAGCGGCGCCGGGATCTGGCAGTTGGATCTGAAAACGCGTTCGTTCCGTGTCGACGAACGCATCTATACCCTGCTGGGGTACAGCGAGTCGGACCTGGCCGAGGACTTGGATTTTATCCGCAAAAAAACCTCCCCGGAAACCTGGCAGGAAATTGAGCTCAAATTCAGCCGGCACGTGACCGGCCATGCTCCGATGTTCGACCATGAATTCAAACTGCAATCCAGCCAGGGTCAATGGAAGTGGTTTCACACCAAGGCCAAGGTGGTGCGCTACGATAAGGACGGCCAGCCGGAGACGATGGTAGGCATCATTATCGACACCAGTGAACGAAAAGAATACGAGGCCGAGCGGGAGCACCTGGAACTGAAGCTGCAGCAGGCGCAGAAGATGGAAGCCATCGGCACCCTGGCCGGCGGCATCGCCCACGATTTCAACAATATCCTTGGGGCGATATTGGGGTATTCCCAACTGACCCAAATGCACACCGCCGACAACGTCCGGGTCCAGGGATACGTGAGTAACATCTTCAAGGCCAGTGAGCGGGCCAAGGGGCTGGTGGAACAGATTCTCACCTTCACCCGGCAGGGCAAATCCCAGAAGGTTCCCTGCGATATTGCCATCGTGCTCAAGGAGGTGGTGAAGCTGCTGCGCGCCTCGATCCCCTCCACGATCGAGATCGTCCAGAAGATACCCTCCAGCCTGGGAACCGTCATGGCCGATCAGACCCAGATTCATCAGGTGCTGATGAATTTGTGCACCAATGCGGCCCATGCCATGGAGGCCAGCGGCGGGAAGTTGACCGTGTCGTTAGAGAACCGCCTGATGGAGGACAACACGGCAGCAAGTGATAATGATCTCCCACCCGGACGGTACCTGCAGCTTTCCGTTGAAGACACGGGTTCCGGAATGGAAAAATCGGTGATGGACCGGATATTTGATCCTTACTACACCACCAAGTCGGTGGGCGAGGGAACGGGAATGGGGCTGGCGACGGTGCACGGCATCGTCAACGATCATCATGGCCGTATTTTCGTCGACAGCGTGCCGGGTGAAGGATCGGTATTCCGGGTACTTTTCCCGGTGCTGGAAAACCCTGCGGAGGCGGTGTCCAGCCAGCCGGCCGCCTATCCCCGGGGGACTGAACGCATCCTTTTTGTAGACGACGAGGAGCTATTGGTCAAAGTGGGTGTGGAGATGCTCAGCGATCTTGGATATGATGCCGTTGGCACCACACATGCCTCCCAGGCCCTGGAAACGTTCAAATCGCAGCCGGATGGCTTCGACCTGATCATCACCGACATGACCATGCCCGGTATGACCGGCGACCAGCTGGCAGCGCAGATTCTGCACCACCGAATCGACATCCCGATTATCATCTGTACCGGATTCAGCAAGCGGCTCTCATCGGACGTGGCATCGTCATTGGGCATCCGCGCGCTCCTGATGAAACCGGTAACGGTTCAGGAACTCTCCCAAACCATCCGCGATGTGCTGGATCATCCGGGTGCCCGAGGCTGAAAGCTCAAAGTTGCTGGCCGAGGACGGAAGATCGCGTCGACCGCTCGGGGCTTTGCCAGGACCATTCGTTTTTTTCTACGGACATAGAGCGGCCTCCAGGGCATCCAGGAATTTATGGTTGGCTTTGTGCAGGGGCAGGCGCCTCAGCGACCGGAGCGTCACCCATCGATGGCGCGGAGCGCTTCTCAGACGCACCCGACCGGCCAGGTGACGGCACAGATAGACATCGCCGGTGAGCGTGAAATGCGTATAGGCGTGCCGGATCCCTGTCAGCCGACGCTCTACCGCAATCGTAAGGCCGGTCTCCTGCGCCATCATTGGTTCAAATCCCTTCCGGTCCGTAGGCCCATCGCCGGTCGGTATGGCCGGGAATTCCCACAATCCGCCTAAAAACCCATCCATCGGCCGCTGGACCACCAGCATTTTACCTTTTTTCCGAATCACCGCGATGGCCATGTGCCGGTGAGGGATTTTCCGGGCTGCATTGCGCTTGGGGTAGTCTGTGGTCGTGTGGTGCCGGTTTGCCAGGCACAGGTCGGAAAGCGGACAGTTTTCGCAATCCGGAGTTTTGGGGCGGCAGACGAGCGCGCCCAGTTCCATGATGGCCTGGTTGAAGTCTGCCGGTTGCTTCGGGCAGATGAGATCCATGGCCGGTTTACTGAAAACCTTGTGGGAGCCGCTTTTGTTCACGGGGGTATCCATCTCCAACAGGCGGGACAGCACCCGCTTGACGTTGCCGTCGACCACCGGGAATACCCGACCGAAGGCGATACTCAGGACGGCGGCGGCGATGTAGTCCCCCACACCGGGCAGGGAACGGAATGCCTCTGGGTCATCGGGCACCGTGCCATTGAACCGGGCCGTTACCACCTCGGCCGCCCGATGCAGGTTGCGCGCGCGCGAGTAGTATCCCAAGCCCTCCCACAGCTTGAGTACCTCTTGAATGTCGGCCGCGGCCAGACGCGCGGGCGTGGGGAATCGATCGATGAAACGGTGGTAATAAGGTATGACGGTGGCCACCTGGGTCTGCTGAAGCATGACTTCTGAGACCCATATGGCAAATGGATCCGATGTCGTCCGCCAGGGTAGAGGGCGTCGATGGATTGCATACCAGCCGAGCAGTTTTTTCCTTAACATTTCCGGTTTCATGGATAACGTCCCCGTATGATTAGGACCAGGGTGCGCATGTACCACAAAATTCCCGGTCCAGCCAGCTGTTGGATAAAGTATCGGTAAAAAGCGGCGATAACACCTCTATCCGCGGTCCCGCGAAACGACACAAACGCCTTTTGTTGAACGGCGATGGCCATACCGCATGCGAATGGTGGCCCAAGAAAGGACGAATTGACCATGCCGGAGATAAATGCCAGCGATTTTTTGGAAGAACTGCGCTTCGATATTCGCGAAAAGGATCTGATCAAGGCCAAGCTGGTTCTGTCCAAGATTGGTGCTGTGGATGATAGCGTTCGTAAAATGGCTCTTTTCGAGTTGAACCGGGCCGACGACGCATTTGCGATCCCGCTGATTGTCAATCTGGTGGCCGATCAACGGGAACTGGCCAGGATCTATCCCCAACTCAAGGAGATCCTTTACGCCAAATCCATGTACCATCCCGACATGCTTCTTTCCATGCTCTCCCGGGAGGGCAAGCGGGAGAATCGCGTGGTGCTGGTGGAGGTGGCCGGTGAAATCGGACTGGAAGGAGCGGCCGCCCAGCTCATGGGCATCCTCAACGAAGACGAGGATGAGATGGTCATCAAAGCGGTCATCGCTTCTCTGGGGATGATCGGTGAGACGTCGGCCATAACCCCCATATCGGAATATCTTTACTCCGGCAGCCTGGAACTGACGATCGCCGCCATCTATGCCCTGGGGCGACTGGCCAGCCCCACTGCTTTCCAGCGGCTGGCGGAAAAGCTGGGCACGGACCCGGACCTGGACGTCATGATCCTGGACGTTTTCGCCGCCGATCAGAGCCCCGAGGCCATCGAACGGCTCAACGAAGGACTATCCTCCCATTACGCCCACCTGCGAAATGCTTCCAAACAGCGTTTGAGGGACATGGGAGGCAAGTCCGTGCCCGTATTGATCGGCAATTTGCTCCATGATGACCCGGATCTTCTCATTCACACGCTCAATGTATTGGGAGAACTCGGCGACGAGAGTGCCATCGTTCCCATCCGAAAACTGCTGCACAACGAACCCAGAAATGCCAACGTGCGGTTTGCCGCCTATGAGGCGCTGGGAATGCTGCCGGTGGAAAAGGGAGCCGTCGCACTGGCCCAGGGCCTGTCCGACCCGGTTGAAAATGTGCGGGCGGCAGCGGCCGGAGCGATCAATCGCAATTATAACTCCATGCTTGCGGCGGGATTGAAAAATCTGATCCGGGCTGGAGAAACGGAGACCCGACAGGTCACCGAGACGGTGCTCAACGCCGGTTGTGAGACGATTTTTATGGGGCTTCTGGAAGAAGAGACCTTCCAGGCCTGCGCGGTGGATTATCTCTGCCGGGAAGCTCACCCGGATGTTCGCAGCCACTTTGTCGGACTGATGCACAAAAACGGATACGGCAGTCTTGCGGGCAGGATCGAGGACGAGGCCAGCGTCGATGCAGGGCCCGCCCTGAAGGTGTTTGCCGTTGACGATTCAAAAATGATTTTGAACATCTACCGCGGTGCGCTGCACAGTCTGGGTTGCGAACCGAAACTCTTTGAATTCCCGGCCGAGGCGTTGAAAGCCCTCAAGTCAGATCCGCCGGACTTTATCTTCACCGACCTCAACATGCCCCATATCAATGGAATTGAATTGATCAGGGAGGTTCGCCGGCAGTTCGACAAGGCATCCTTGCCCATCGTGATGGTGACCACCCAGAACGAGACCCAGGACAACGAGGCCGCTGTCACGGCTGGTGTCAATGCGATTCTTCACAAGCCCTTCACTGCCGAGGATTTGAGCAAGGTGCTGGTGGATCTTGGAAGGTTGGCGGGAAAATAGGCGGCGATCGTCCGTTAGATGATCCACACCGCCAGTTGGTCGGCCAGCTTGAGCACCCGATCGCTGACCCGGCCGATGAAATACTCATCGATAAAAGTAATCAACCCCCTGCGGCCCAGGACGACGCCACCGAAATGGTTGTCCATGGCCTCCTGGACGATGTGGGGGGCGCGGTCCCGCTCCACGGCGTGGATCTTGATGGAAATCCGATCCGGAGCCATTCCTTCTTCCAGCAGTCTGCTGCGGGCCTCCTCCAGGTGGGGGCCGATGCGGTGCTTGACCGCTTCCGTTGGATCGTCGGTATGTTCAGGGATGAAGAACTCCTCGTCGCCTACCCAGAATTTTCCCTCGTGGCTGATCATGCTGTAAAGCTGCAGCTGATGATCCGAGGTCCCCACCAGGGCGGCGACACACGCCACGCCCCGCATGGCCCCATGGGTGCCGTCGAAGGCCACCAGCAGATTTTTCGCGTCGGGCTGGCCGCCCACCACCACCACGGGGATATGCTTGATCTTGGCAACCAGTTTCATGGCGGTGCTCTTGATCAGCCAGTCTTTGAACCGGCTCCAACCGGTGCGTCCGACGACGATGGCATGGTAGCCGTCGTATGACTCTTTGATGATGTCCTGGGTGATTCCCAGTTTCCCGGCCGGGGTCTTGAGGCTGATGGCCGATTCGGCAAAGCCCTTTTGCCTGAAGTAGACCACGGCGCTGTCCATGGTGTTGGAGATGTCCATCTTCTGTTCGGTGGCCCATCGCTTCAGTCCGGTGACGCGGCGCTTGTAGTGGGGGTAGGCGTCCAGGTCTGAAAACAGATCGAACAGCTGGGCCTGCACATGAAAGAGGACGATGTGGGTGCGGTCCGGCGGAAAGACGTTGGCGGCATAGCGGATGGCACGCAGCGACTGTTCGCTGCCGTCTATGGCTACCAGGACTTTATGGGGGGGCGCACTATCCTGCATGCAAAACCTCTTGGGCAAGTTGTTCGAGACGGCTGAGAAAATATAACCTGAGCCTGCCAGCGACGCAGATAGTATCGCTTCAACGGATACCCGTCAACACCGTAAACCGTCGTATCAGACGTGTCGCCAAGGTATGGGGCCAGCCAACCGATCAACGGGCGGATTGAATCGACGGAGGCGTGTAAATTGACTAAGGTCAATGGAAACCGTTTAGCGGCGGGATATAAGTGACCGTAGCATCGTCTGTAATTGGGTGCCGGCCGAAGACAACGTTGAAAAAACATGCGTGACGGATGTGACGAAAAATGGATGCCAAAGCGCGTCCCCATGCAGGGGGCGGGATGATTTGATCCTTGACATTTAACCGGGAAGAAATCATATTTTCGCAAACGAACGAGAACGGATCGGTTTTGAAAAGATTTCCTCTGTGGAAATCTTTTTGTGTTTCAGGGGCTTTGAAATGGTGGTCACAAAAAAAATGAAATTCATGGTGCGGTCATGGGGCTGAAGCTGGAAGGTTACGCGGGCAGCGGCACGTTTGCCCACGGGATTCACCCACCGGGCTGTAAAGACCTCTCCAAAGATTCACCGATCCGGGTGATGCCAACACCGGATACGGTCGTGCTGTCCCTGCACCAGAATATCGGTGGTCCATGTGAACCCGTCGTCAACCCCCGCCAGGCCGTGCAGTGGGGAGAGACCATCGGCAAGGGCCGTTCATTTGTCTCTGCGACCCTGCATGCGTCGGTCCCCGGCATCGTCCAGCGTCCGGTGAGAATGACCCTGGCCAACGGCCGGCACATGGACACCCTGCCCATCAAAACCGAAGGGGAGATACCCTCGGGCCGGGATCTCTGGGATGAGATCTTTGGCGGTAACTGGCCCATCACCGGACTGGATGCCTATGATCCGTCACGGATCAGCCGGGATATCAACGACGGCGGGCTGGTGGGGTTGGGGGGCGCGGCATTTCCCACCCACGTGAAGATCACGCCCAGCGACAAGAAGCCGATCCACACCCTGATCGTCAACGGCTGCGAGTGTGAGCCTTACCTCACTTCCGACTATCGGCTCATGGTGGAGGCGCCGGTGCCGATCATTACCGGTGCCCTGCTGGCGGGGCGCAGTGTCGGGGCCACGCGGGTCGTCATCGGCGTCGAGGACAACAAGGCGCCGGCCGTCGCGGCGCTGAAGAAGGCGGCGGAAGGCACCGGCATTCAGGTAGCCGTGGTCAAGACCAAATACCCCCAGGGCAGCGAAAAGCATTTGATCCAGGCGGTGATCAAACGCCAGGTGCCCCTGGGCGGTCTGCCTTCGGATGTGGGCGTGGCCATGAGCAATGTGGGGACCATGGCTGCCGTTGCCCGGGCCGTGATCAATAAAAAACCCCTGACGCATCGGGTGATCAGTGTCACCGGCGGCGGCATCGTCAATCCGTCCAACGTGCTGGCACCCATCGGTGTTTCGTTCGGTGCGCTGATCGATTTCTGCGGCGGCCTGACGCCCGACGCCGTCCGCTTGGTGGCCGGCGGCCCCATGATGGGATTCGCTTTCTCCAATCTCGATACACCGGTTACCAAAGGCACCGGCGGGCTGACCGTGATGACCCGCGACGAAGTCAGGTCCGGGGAGGAGACCGCCTGTGTCCGCTGCGGGAAGTGTGTGGATGTATGCCCCATGAACCTGGTGCCCACAAAAATTGCCATGGCATCCAGGCATCAGGACATCGCCTTGTCCCGGCGATACCATATTATGGCCTGTTTCGAGTGCGGATCCTGTGCGTACACGTGTCCGGCCCACATTCCGCTGGTCCAGCTGATCCGGGCCGGAAAGGCCCGTCTGGCGGCCGCGGACCGGAGTTGACGGCGGGGATATGCAAGATCAAACGAACATGCAGGAAAACAAGGTGAAGCCCATTGATCAGACCAAGGCGACGGCTCCGGTCATTCACGTATCGCCGTCCCCCCATCTGGTTCAAACAGCCTCCAGCACCCGACGCATGATGGTGGATGTCATGATCGCCCTGGCGCCGGTGGTGGCCATGTCCCTGTTCGTCTTCCGCGGCTACGCCCTGTTCCAACTGGCCGTCTGCCTGGGCGGATGCCTGTTGGCGGAACTGCTCTTCGTGAAGATGCGCGGTCGGCCGTCGACCCTGAAAGACGGTTCGGCCATTGTTACCGGCATCATCCTGGCCATGTCCCTGCCCGGAACGGCGCCCTGGTATGTGGGAACCATCGCCGCCTTCGTGGCCGTCGGCATCGGCAAGACCATTTTCGGCGGGGTGGGCATGAATCTGTTCAATCCGGCCATGGTGGGCCGCGCATTCGTCATGATTTCCTTTGCCGGCGCACTGGCCGCATCGGGATTCGAAGACATGCGCAGCGCCGTGGACGCCATTTCCCAGGCCACCCCCATGAACGCCTATAAAATGAACGGCGTGGTCGCCTCCTTGGCCGACCTCTTCTGGGGAACCACCAACGGCAGCCTGGGGGAGACCAGTGCCCTGGCCTGCCTGATGGGAGGGCTTTATCTGCTCGTGCGGCGCACCGCTTCCTGGGAAATTCCCGCAGGGCTGCTCCTTGCCGTGCTCATCATCGGCGGCGCGGCCGATCTGGCCGGCCCTGCGGACGGGTGGACGGTGCTTCACCATATCCTGGGCGGGTCGCTGCTTTTCGGGGCCTTTTTCATCGCCACGGACCCGGTGACCAGTCCGCTCACCCCCCGGGGCAAGTTCATTTTCGGCCTGGGCACCGGCATGCTGATCATGCTGCTGAGGCTTTTCTCCGGTTACCCGGAAGGGGTCATGTTTGCGGTACTGTTCATGAACGCCCTGACGCCGCTGATCAACCGGTGGACGATACCGACGCCCTTTGGTGGTAAATAACGATGACGATGGATATCGAGAACAAAAAAAATACCGGTGGCCTGAAATCGAGCAATCTTGTCCAGGCGTGGCTCGTGCTGGTGTTGGCCGTGGTGTTCGGTGTTTCCCTGGCGAGTGTGCAACTGGTGTTGGGGCCGGTCATCGAGAGCAACAAACGCAATGAAACCCTGGAACAGGTACCCGAACTCGTGCTGGGCAAATTCCTGGCCGCCAAGATGGCCGGCGAGGAGCAGGCGCTGGAGATACTTCCCCGTCAGGTGACCGTGAGCAAGACGGACCGTGACAAGTACTACAGCGTTTACGAGGCGCGCTACCAGGGCGATTTGAAAGGGTGGGTGGTGAAAACCAGGGGCCAGGGCTATGCGGACACCATCGAACTGCTGCTGGGGCTTTCGCCTGATTGTCGCCGCATCACCGGGCTGTTCGTTTTGGAGCAGAAGGAGACCCCCGGCCTGGGCAACAAGATCATCACCGACGCATGGCGCAGCCAGTTCGTCGATGCCCCGGCGGACCGGCCCCTGGTCGTGATCAAGACCGGAGCCTCCCGGCCCGGTGAAATCGATGCGGTGACCGGTGCCACCATCTCATCCAAAAGTGTGGCCGCCATGGTCAACACGGCCATCGGGGACCTGCGAAATCCGCTGACCCCCCCACCGCCTTCCCCGGAGAAAGGGGGTAATCACAATGGCTGATCAGCCCACTGCCGCCGAGCGGTTCATCAACGGGATCCTGCCGGAGAACCCGGTCTACCGCCAATTGCTGGGATTGTGCCCCACCCTGGCGGTGACCAACAGCCTCATGGCGGCCATCACCATGGCCGGGGCCGTCGGGTTCGTGCTGCTGTGCGCCAACGTGATCACCAGCCTGATCCGCAACCTGCTCAAACCGCACCTGCGCATCGTTGTTTTCACACTGACCATCGCCACCTTCGTGACCATCGCGGATCGCTTTCTGGCCGCCTACCTCTATGAGATGAGCAAGACGTTGGGACCCTACATCCCGCTGATTATCGTCAACTGCATCATCATCTGCCGCTGTGAGGTGTGTGCCTCCAAACAGTCGGCCTTTGTCGCTGCGGCCGATGCCGTGGGCCAGAGCCTGGGATTCGGGCTGGCCCTGTCCAGCATTGCCGCCATCAGGGAGATTCTGGGAGCCGGATCCCTGCTGGGGCTGCGGGTCATGCCGGCGGCCTGGCCGGACTGGACCATCATGGTCCTTCCACCCGGTGCATTTCTCACCTTCGGCCTGCTGCTGGGGACCGTCAACTGGCTCGCCGCCCGGAAAGGCGGTAAAAAGCGCGCTCAGGGAGAATCAAACCCATGAATTACCTCATCGACATCCTGCTCATTGCCCTGGGTGCAGCCCTGATCAACAACTTCGTCCTATACTATTTCGTGGGCATCTGCCCCTTTATCGGCGTTTCCCGGCACGTGGGCATGGCCGTGGGAATGGGGGCTGCGGTGACTTTCGTCATCACCATTGCCGCTTTCATCTCATGGACCATCACTACCTTCGTGCTCATGCCCGGCGCCCCGCTCACCCGGTTGGCGGCCAGCCTCTTCATGCCCGCCGAGACAGCGGCCCGGGTCGATCTGACCATTTTGAGCTACATCGTCTACATCTTCGCCATTAGCGCATCGGTGCAGTTTGTGGAAATGTACGTGCGGCGGTTTTTCCCCTTGTTATACAAGGCATTCGGCGTGTTTTTACCATTGATCACCACCAACTGCGCCATCCTGTTCGCCTGTCTGACCATCATGAGCCACGTGGTAGGGGCCGACAATCCGGCGGACCGGTGGGACCTGGGCCGGGCCCTGACCCTGGCCTTTTTTGGCGGGGTGGGATTTACCATGGCCATCGTCATCATGGCCGGTATCCGGGAGGAACTGGAGCTGTGCGATGTGCCCAAACCATTTAAGGGGGCTGCCATCACCCTGGTGGTGGGAGGGATCCTGGCCATGGCGTTCATGGGATTCACCGGGGTCGATTCAGGGCTCCGGGAGGCCATGACCGCCAAGCCGACCCCCACTGAAACGACCCCATCCGTGTCATCGCCTGCATCACTGCAAGAGAATACCCTTTCTGGGACCGAGGACGTTCACCCGGTTTCAACGCCGGCTGACGGCTCGGCCTATGTACGCCAGGGGGAATCATGTCCTGGGTAATTATCGGACTGGCCGCCGCCACCATGCTCGTCATGGGACTGGTTCTGTCATTTTTACTGGGCTGGGCCAACCGGGCCTTTTATGTGGAGGTGGATCCGCGGGTGGATGCCGCCATCGACGCGCTTCCCGGTGCCAACTGCGGCGGCTGTGGATACGTGGGCTGCGGCGAATATGCCGAGGCCGTCGTGCTGGATGATGAAGCGGTAAATCTTTGCACCGTGGGCGGTAAAAGCTGCGCGGAAGCACTGGCGGCGGTGATGGGGGTGGCGGTCACCGTCAGCTATCCCTGGCGACCGGTGGTCCACTGCGGCGCCCGATACATCGACCGGCTGGGGCGAAGCCCTTACCTCGGTGAGCAGCGCTGCGGGCCGGCCAACCTGGTGACCGATGTCCAGGGGTGCACCTACGGCTGCCTTGGGTTCGGTGACTGCACCCGGGCCTGTAACTATGACGCCATCCATGTTGAAGACGGGCTGGCCCGGGTGGATTACGAGGCGTGCGTGGGCTGCGGCGCCTGTGCCAAGGTCTGCCCCCGCAACATCATTACCATGGCGCCCTTTAAAAGCGAGCGCATGCTGGTGGTGGAGTGCTCCAACCACGATGCCGGCAAGGACGTCAAGTCGGTATGCAAGGTCGGTTGCCTGGGCTGCAAGGCCTGCGAACGCACATCGGGCATGTTTACCGTGGTCAACAACCTGTCAACCATCAATTACGACAACTACACCCTGGAGAACCTGACGTCCGGTCTGGTGGCGGCCAAGAAATGCCCCAGAAACCGGCTGGTATTCGTGGGGACCCCATCCGACAAGGACATCCTCGCCGTTGCCGGGGAGGAACTGCCCGATGTGGTCGAGCCCGATTTCAAGACCAGTGTGGACGATACGGAGTGGAGAGGGTAATTCATCGATGCCTGTATAATTCAAGGCTAAAGAGCCCCTGTCATCTAAAAATGATGCTATCTGTAATTGAGCCAAACTGGTCCTATTGTCGATACGTGACCACGCGACCGATTTATCAGCTATATTCACTTCCTGTTGTGTAATCACTACCCCCCATATGTAGTGGCGCTCAGAACTAATCTTATTTTCATTGATTATCAAGGTATGCCAAATTCCATTAGTGGCCGATTTTATGGGGATAGCCATAGCGTAAATTCTTGGTCACGAAAATTTTCCGTTAGCCTGAGAAGCATTTCGTCTCATTTTTTGGATTCCGAGGCTGCCATCTTATCGCCCTGTGACATATCTGGCCATAACTCCGCCGGACCGGAGGAACTTTAAAAATCACATAACTCACTATATTAACAGCTCATTATTTCATATCAAAATAGCTAATAAAGATAATGGATTTAAATCCGATATAAAGGGATAGCCGTGGCGTCAGCATGTTGAGGCAAGTGTCGTTTATGTAGCCAATTATTTCCTAATCATTTTTCAGTAAAGTTTGTTCATGGAGGACCTGGTGGGAATTGATAATTACATACAAGCAATGGCGAAACATTGTTTTCAGGTTTACCAAGAAATGACCGGCGAAAGGGCAGTTGGCGTCAATATTAATAAAATTGAACCGCCTCTTGCCGAGACAAAATTCAGAACTGCCGTCGTAATTCCCTATGAAAACAAAGCAGAGAACTTTGAGGGCCGGTTTATATTGGGGTTCAATGAAGAATCTATGGCAATTCGCTTGGCTGCGGCAATTGCCAAACATATGGGCATGCCAGAAGTTGACCAAATGGACGAAATGACAACTGATATCCTATTCGAATTCATGAACACTGTTGCAGGAAAGGTGATCACCGAATGGGATAAGCTCGGTATGAGCGCAGAGTTTTTTCCACCTGAATTTGTCTCAGAATTAAGCTTTGATGATAAAAATGGCAAAGAAGTGTTGCTCCACTCGGTCACGTGGTCGCTTAAAAATAAATCCCAGATAACAATACTAACCAGTCTGGAAGAAACCGAAAAAAGCCCTTTAAAAGATAAGAAGGTGCTGGTTGTCGATGATTCAAAGATGATTCGTTTTTTACTGACCAGCGAGTTCGAAAAGCAAGGTAGCCAAGTAAGCCAGGCAGAAAACGGTCTGGAGGGGTTCCTGAGAACCCAATCAGATCAGCCGGATCTGATCATAATGGATCTAATTATGCCTAAAATGGGAGGGCTTGAGTCCATTGCCAAAATCAGGGAAATTAATGCTTCGATCCCGATAATTGTGCTGACATCTACATCGAAAAAAGAGGAAGTAATGATGGCGGTGAAGCACAAGGTGAAGGGGTATATAAAAAAGCCTATTCAGATGGATGGTTTGCTAAAACTGGCGAAAAGTTGCTTCGGGTCAGATCAGTAAAGAAAAGGTCCAATAGCGATTCGGAGCCTAATTTAACGCCTGCTGAACGATTTGCATGAACTTTTTTCCGATGCTTTGATTTGCCACGATTGAATTGATAAGCATAGCCCATGGCGCCTGTTGCGCAAAAACAAAAGGATTCTTTTGCGCTTTTTTCGTAATTGTTCTGAAGTTCTATATATAGTCTGGTTTTCTCTTCCTCCAAGGTTTTTCGTTCAAGGCTTTGGCCTATCAAACTGGCGATGGCTTCCAATAGAAAAACCTCCTCTTCCAAGTAGGGACCCTTGAAACAATCCGGCCGCCTTTCCGTATAAGCAACCGTTACTGTTCCTATCGTCTCTTTATTAGTTAAAATGTTTGCAATCAATGTCCAATCGCTTTGCAGGAAACGTTTGGACCGATATTCTTTATTACAGATAATCATTCTGGCGCGCGATTTCGGGGAATTGCCACCCGCTTGGCACTAGATCAACCACTTCTTGCAGGGTTTTTTCCAAGGGCATATCCGTTACACCCAACAGTCTAAAGGCGTGGTATAAACATTTAAGCCCTTTGGTGCGCTCGTTTAATTCGTGAACGTGTTTGACATCAATGCTGTGTTGGGAATTGGGCATATTTTTTTATCCGCGGCCATTTTTCATTTCCTTGTCTGGGTTTCTATTATCACGTTAGTCAACAGCTGATCGCAAAGATTTAATTATAGCCTTTGCCGATACTTTTGCATCCCCGAGCATCATGATGGCCTTGTCGTTATCATAGAGGGGGTTGACGACGCCCGAATAACCGGGGTTTTTATCAAAATTGCAGATGATCACCTTTTTGGCCTCATGGGCCATCAAAATCGGCATGCCCGAAATCGGTGTGCCTTGGTTTTGGATCGCCGCCGGATTAACGACGTCACAGGCACCAAAGACCATGGCCACGTCCGTATCGGCGAACCGGGGGTTGGCCTCCTCCATTTCAAGCAAATTGTCGTAATCGACTTCGGCTTCGGCCAGGAGCACATTCATATGTCCGGGCATCCTTCCGGCAACCGGATGGATGGCATATTTTACGCGCTTACCTCTTTTTTCCAAAAGTGAAGCCAGTTCCACTACATCGAATTGTGCTTTGGCTAGCGCCATGCCGTATCCGGGGATAATGACGACATTTTTAGCCGAAGCCAGCGCATGGACGGCATCAGCGGTGTTGTCGGAAGCAGGTTTTTCAACGACCGCATCTTGAGAGTGCTTGTCCGTTAGGGTTGCCAACAGTTGATGGACTGTCTTTTTTGCATCCCCGGGCAGCACGATGGTATTGCTCTTTTTGTACAATGGGTTTTCAACGCCCGAATAACCCGGTTTTCTATCGAAGTTACAGCACACCACCTGTTTGGCTTGATGGGCCATCAGGATCGGCATCCCTGAAATGGGCGTTCCCTCGACATCGATGGCTGCGGGATTGACCACATCACAGGCACCGACGACCAGAACCAGGTCGGTGCGCCGAAAATCGGGGTTGATGGTTTCCATCTCCACCAGCATGTCGTAATCCACACCGGCTTCAGCCAGGAGCACATTCATATGGCCCGGCATCCTTCCGGCAACCGGATGGATGGCATATTTGACCTCTTTCCCCATGGCGATCATCCGCTGCGCAAGCTCGGCAACTTCCATTTGGGCTTTAGCCAAGGCCATCCCATAGCCAGGAACGATGATCACGGCTGCAGCTCTCAAAATGACAGCCGCCGCTTTTTTCAGATTCTGCGCCGAGTCTGCAACCACCATTGGGGTGGACAACGCCGCCGATGGGCTCTTTTTAGCCAGGGCGCCCTTTGGTATTTTTTGCTCGGGAAAGAACACCCGGAAAAGACTTCGATTCATGGCCTTGCACATCATATGGGTGAGAATAGAACCCGAGGCCGCCACGGTTGCACCGAAGGCGATCAACAACTGGTTGCCGATCACCATTCCACAAAATGATGCGGCCAGACCGGCCGTGGCATTCAGAAATGAAATCAGCACCGGCATGTCGGCGCCGCCGATGCGAATCGAAAACAGGATACCGAAAAGAACGGACAGCAGGATCTGGACAAGATAGAGAACCCATACCAGACCGGTTGTGAAATAAAAGGATAACACGCCAACAAAAAACAGACCGCCGATATTCCACAACATGAGTAAATTGTGGCCCGGCAGGATTTGCGGTGTTTGGCTGATTCGGTTGGCCAATTTGGCGCTGGCAACCATGCTGGCACTGAACGTTAGGGCACCGATGGTCAATCCCAAAACGCCCGAAATTTCGCTCACCGTATCTAACGCATGCGTGCTGCGGGTCAGTTCAACCAGTGATACGAGAAAGGCCGCTACACCGCCGGCACCATGCTGGAAGGCCACCATGGCCGGGATCTGAATCATACTGACGGCGCGTGCCACCACATAGCCGGCGATCGCCCCCCCCAGCAGTGAGATGACCACGACACCCGCATCCGTGATTCCATTTCTGTACAAGACCAAGAAGAAAGCACAGGTCAGCGCAAATGCAGCCATCAGGTTGCCAAACTTTGCCTTGCGGGGTTCGCGGAACAACCATATCCCCGCTATCAGAACAATGATAACGATTAAATCGGTGATAAGTGTCATAGTGTGAATGATCTTATTTATTTGTATTCAACGATGTGCGTTTTTCCTTGAAAAGCCTCAGCATCCTGTCCGTAATTGCAAAACCGCCGACTACATTGAAAGCGGCAGTAATGATAGCCACCGCACCCAATAGTTTTACCGGGACGGTGGTCGGCGCTGAAAACAGAATCAACGCCCCCAGTATGGTAACGGCGGAAATGGCGTTGGTCATGGACATCAAGGGTGTGTGCAGCAAAGCGGGCACCTTGGAAATCAGCAGGTAACCGATAAAAAAGGACGCCAGGAAAACGCCAGCCATCAATAGTAAATTTGCCATCCGTGTGCCCCCTTTCCGATCAATTGGATAGACCGCCCCGCATGGCCTTGAGGGAACCCTGGTGATGAATGGTTGAACGGTGGGTAACGAGAGAATTTATGACAATCTCATCCTTCAGATCGAGTTCTCCCACACCGTTTTTAAATAGATTTTCCACATAGTAGTAAATGTTGTTGGCATACAGCCAGCTGGCATGGACTGCCATCCTGCCGGGGATATTTTGGATTCCGCAGATGTTTACGCCCAGGCGTTGACTAAAACGACCCGCTTCGGTAACCTCGCAATTACCCCCTTGATCGATGGATATATCCATAATCACCGAACCCGGTTTCATCTTGGCAACCATTTTTTCGGTTACCAGGATGGGTGCGACTTCACCCGGAACCAGCGCGCTGAGAATGACCACATCCGCCTCTTCCAGGTGAGGACCGATTAGGTGCTGTTCAATTTCGATCCATTCGTCTTCCAAGGCTTTTGCATAACCGCCCTTGCCGACGGCCAGCTCCTGGGGAATGTCGAATTCTACCACTTTAGCCCCCAGGCTTCCGGCTTCCGTGCAAGCGTCGTTGCGAATATCAATGGCCTTGACAATGCCGCCGAGACGTTTGGCCGTGGCAATGGCTTGCAATCCCACAACACCTGCACCGACAACAAGAAACTTTGCCGGTTTGATTGTGCCGATGGCAGTGCCGATCATGGGGATGAACGTTGGCAGCTGGTTGGCGGCCATAATTACGGATTTATATCCGGTCACCGTGCTCATTGAGGACAAGGCATCCATCCGTTGCGCACGGGAGATGCGCGGGATGCCGTCCATCGTAAGGGCGGTAATGTTTTTATCACTAAGCCGTTTGACAATATCGTGGCTTTCCGGTGCTGCCGGGTGGAGAAAGGTGATCAGAATGCTGCCATCGCGAAGCAGGTTAACTTCATGCTTGTCCAGCCTTTGGTTGAATACAGGCTGTTTGACTTTTAAAACCATATCGGATTCGGCCAACAGACGTTCAACATCGGTGGCGATGGTAGCTCCTGCCAGGCTGTAGTCGTCATCACTGATGGCAATTCCTTCTCCGGCCGATGATTCGACGGCTACCTCAAAACCCAGGTCAATGTACTTCCTGACTGTTTCCGGTGTGGCTGCGACTCTTTTTTCTTCAGACAAGATTTCTTTTGGGATTCCGATCAGCATATTTTACCTCATATGATTTTGATTTAATGAAAATATTTGTATTTTTAAATGGATATGTCACAATGAAAGAAGGCTTTTTATATCCATGCATGGCATGGTACCAAAAGCCTTGATTGGCCGACGATTTTTATACTCATCAGGATCATCAAACTCCTCACAAAAAAAAACCATTCTGCCTAATATAGAGCTATTTATTAAAGACCGGCACCCTGATCTGATAGTACATGTGCAGCATATCCCCTGAACTTCCTGTTTTTGGATCATTGACAATCTCCTGGTATTTATAGTGTTGACTTGTGGAATTAATTTTCCAGCATGCTTGGAACAGCAACCGCAGAATAGAGCCTGTCTATTGCCTCATTGAAAAATGGCGGCTGTGGCGTACTCTTTAACTTCTCAATAACTTTTCTTGCCGACATGGTAAACTCGCCATAAGAACCGGCAGGAACGTTTTTCAACAGTTCCATCAGGGTGTCGCCTGCAATAATCCTGGCTTCATAGTATGTGTTATCGTCCGTCAGTATGGTCAAGACTTGGCGAATCAGATCTTCTGAGGGAGCCTGAATCGCTCTAACTCGGTTTAGCACCTCTTCACGAAGCCGCCAGTTACCCTTGAATCGCAATATCCGAATCAGGCCCGGTTGACATTCTGATAATTGGCCGTTGTCCACCAGCTCTGCCAAAATGTCCAGAACCACCCCCCAATCGGTAAGGTTCCCAAAAGGATCGTGTTGCATTGAATTACTCCTTTCCTGTAAAACTGTTTTCAGACATGCGTCATTTGGCTATACTGAACGCTGCATGTACCCTGTATATGGTGTTTTTTATTCATCAACCTGTTTTGAATAGATATCTATCTGAATTTTCGTTGGACCCTGACCCTTTTGAGGGGTATGGTCTTTTGCTTCCAAAATGGCGAACCGGGGCCACCAAGGTATATTACCCTTCCCTCAGGGGTGATCACCAAAATATCGTTGCCGCCAGTATCATCCAGGACAACGAAGATTTTTCTGGAAGCTTTGTTTTGAACAAACTCCATTAAAACTGACCCAGGGTTTACCTTCAGGAAATCGTTCTTAAAACAAATACCGCCACGTGTGGTACACTGAGGTTGTGTTTTAGCAACGGGAATGCCAACAGGTATAGGTTGGTGGAACGTTCTAATATGATTAGAAGATTTAATTACTGGCGGGCAAGTGATACAAACGATTGTGGGAATTAAGCGCCCGCTTTTAGCAACAAAAAGTAGGCTAAGCATTTGTTTTTATATTAATTATAAAATTCGGGCGAATACGCCCGGAGTGGGCGGTTTTGGCACCTACGAAGTGGACATTTTCCGAAAAAGTGCTCGACGGGACAGGCCAAGCAGGGCGGCCGCCTGGGTACGGTTACCGCGTGTTTGGCGCAATGCTTTTGAGATGAGCGATTGTTCCAAGTGTTGGGTAGCTGAGCGAAGATCTAATTCAGTTGCACTCGATGCCTTGCTGGGGGCGGAATCCGGAGAAAGAAATTCAAGGTGCCCAAGGGTTACATAGCGTTGCAGGACATTGCGCAATTCGCGGACGTTCCCCGGCCAATCATACTCGATAAGCGTATCAATGATATGGCCGGGAACCCTTAGCGTTCTGGACGGGGATTTCATTTGGCGTAAAAAGTGTTCTGCCAGCAATGGGATATCCTGTTTGCGATGACGCAAGGGTGGCAGCTGAATCTGGATCACTTGGATACGATAGAAAAAATCATTGCGCATGCGGCCGCTGGTTACCTTGTCGTCCAAGGGCGTATTGGATGCCGATATGATTCGAAAATCTGTATATTTGGCTTCAGTGCAGCCGATCGGCCGATATCCATGTCCTTCGATAGCCCGTAATAGCTTGGCTTGCATGTTGACGGTCAATTCGCTGACCTCATCGAGAAACAAGGTTCCCCCGTCAGCCATATCCAAATAGCCCGGGGCATCTTCGTGGGCACTGGAAAATGCACCTTTTCGATGACCAAAAAATTCCCGCTCGAAAAGGGATTCCTGGATGGCGCCGCAATTCACTGCGACAAAGCGTTTGTTCTTTCTATCGCCATGATGATGGATCGCGTTTGCCGCCAGTTCCTTGCCTGAACCGGATTCGCCAAATATGGCAACATTGGCATCCGTAGCCGCCGCTTTTAGAATCAGTTCGTAAACCGCCTGCATGGCCGGTGAGCGACCGAGAATATCGCCGAGCCGATACCGTTCCTTTAAGGACGATCGCAATATTCTGTTTTCACTGTCCAGCAGGTCCGCCATTTGTTGGGCGGCAATCTGCTGTTCTTTGATTTCAGTGATGTCTTTGAACGTTGACAGCAAGGCCGGCCGTCCTTTGAAAGTGATTGGGCTGTGGCAAACCTGGACCCAGTATTTTTTTTCTGGTCGGAGAAGCTGGTGGACGCCCTCAACCTTAACCTCAGTGACGCCGTCACCCAATGATCCATATAATTTTGATATTTCACCCGCATCCTTTGCCGGCAACCGTTGCACCTGCCGGTCGCGCATGCTTTCATCCGAAGGTACGTTAAACATTTTGCAAAATGCTGGATTAACATAACAAAATCGGGAGTTCTGTACCAAAGCGACACCTTCGGCAACCTGTTCGGTAAGCACTCGATAGCGCTCCTCGCTCTCTTTAAGCGCGTCTTCGGACCGTTTTAGCCATAGAACCTTGCTTAACCGTTCACCAATCGCTCTCAATAAATGGCCTTCCTCCTCCAGAAACGGTTGATTATCACAAGCCGGAGGTGGTTGAAGGTAATAGACATCCACATCACCGACATGTTTGCCATTCAGAACGATGTTGGTGTTCTGGTGCCAGGGTGTCATCTTGAAATGCTTGGTGGTGTACTCCTGACCGTCCAACCTGATGCGTGCGCAAGCGTATTCAGGATACTGCCATGCTGCCGGGATGAGCTCAACGGCACGCTGCATAATCCATGGTAAGGACACATCTTGGTTTTCAAAAAGGTTGGAAATTCCGTACAGGCAATTCAGCTCCTTGATCCGTTCGGCAAGGGCGTTTGGTGCGGAAGAGACCGACAACGGTTTGCGAGACCCTTTATGCATCGAACGTTCCTGCGGCTCTGGACTGGAGCTTGACGTGTCTGTGTTGCGTTTGGATTTCATTTACTATAATCAAAAAAAGCTTCAAGTACGAACAACTTGGCTTCATCGTGTCTGTTTTTACAAAACGCTGAAACGATATTCAATAAATAAAGATTTGGATAGTGTTCGTCGTGTTATGGCCGGTCAAGGAGTTGCGCGGTTAGGCTTTCAGGTGAAGGCTGCTGACTGGAATTCGGATGGGAGAGACCTTCCGTGATCATCCGAAAGGTCTCTCCCAAATGAAATTATCCCATTGCATTCCGCTAGTTGCATGAATGAATCAAGCGGCCTCGTCTTTCATTCTCCTTAAACAAGTCCCTGGTCGAGCATGGCATTGACCACCTTGACGAAGCCCGCAATGTTGGCGCCGATGAAATAGTTGCCGGCTTCTCCGTATTCCGCCGACGCATCTAGACAGGTCTGGTGGATGCTTTTCATGATGATTTTGAGACGTTCATCGACCTCTTCTCGGGGCCAGTTCAGCCTCATGCTGTTCTGGGCCATTTCGAGTCCGGAAACGGCAACTCCACCGGCGTTGGCCGCTTTTCCCGGCGCATAGAGGATCTTTTTGTCCAGGAAACTGTCGATGGCAGCGGGGGTGCAGGGCATGTTGGCCCCTTCGCACACCAGCGTCACCCCGTTGCTGATCAGGTTGCGGGCATCTTTTTCGTTGATCTCGTTCTGGGTGGCGCAGGGGAAGGCGGAATCGGCCGCATGGTCCCACAAGGGGTTGTGCCCCAGTGTAGAATCCACCTCTGCATAGAACGCCGCCGAGTATTTATCGATGTATTCCCGGATTCGGCCTCTTCTCAGGTTTTTAATGCGTTTGACGTAGTCCAGTTTATTCCGGTCGATGCCCTCCTCATCGAAAATGTATCCCGAAGAGTCCGATAAGGTGACAACCTTGCCGCCCAGATCGATGATTTTCTCAACGGTGTATTGGGCTACGTTTCCGGAACCCGAAACCAGGCAGGTCTTGCCCTCCAGGGTATCATTGCGAGTGGCCAGCATTTCCGCTGCAAAATAGACGGCGCCATAGC
The DNA here is from genome assembly GCF_055467485.1 of Desulfosarcina sp. Lineage (NCBI taxonomy): Bacteria > Pseudomonadati > Thermodesulfobacteriota > Desulfobacteria > Desulfobacterales > Desulfosarcinaceae > Desulfosarcina > Desulfosarcina sp. The sequence goes on from NZ_JBUOIV010000042.1 coordinate 48,198, forward strand.
CGGTGGCTTCAGGCCGGATCAGGCTTCCCCCCCAACCCAGGCTTTTGCCGGTGAGTACCCCGGTGAACTCGTTGCGCAGCTTTTTGTACATGCCGAAAAGAAAGCCGATTTCCCTGGCACCCACACCGATATCGCCTGCCGGCACATCCGTATTGGGTCCGATGTGGCGAAAGAGTTCCGCCATGAAGTTTTGGCAGAACCGCATCACTTCATTGTCGGATTTGCCTTTGGGATCGAAGTCGGAACCTCCTTT
>NZ_JBUOIV010000043.1:0-42503 GCF_055467485.1 Desulfosarcina sp.
TCATATAGTGGTTTAGTGTGGTAGGGTAGGTGGATGGATTTTATGATCAGCACCATGAAAATTTGAGCTAAATCGGAATTGACACCAAAATTATCAGATTTATGTTCGTCCATCAAAAAAATGCTTGACACCAAAAAGGAGAGTGTGTATTTACCCCTTTCCTTTTGGATACAGACCGTTAAAACTCAGTATTTAGCTGTATTTACAGGAACAATGAAAACTCTGGCGTTCTCTTGGGGACGCCACTTAAAATATATGTAATCTCCTATTTACTGCCGTTTGAGCGGTTCTCACCGCACGAGCGGCTTTTTTGTTTTCTGTCAGGTGGCGCCTGCATCCGAATCAAGGCGACACCCCGACAGGCGCCTGCTGATATGACGGCCCGGCCACGTTGACAATGGTGTGGGGTTTATATAAAACAAAGAGCCCCTTTATTTGTCGGGCCAGACACAAGGAATGGCATTCATGCTGGGCAAGAAAAAGTCATCTGCGGAAAACATACTGATATTGGGCCTCGGTGGCGTGGGCACCTACCTGGCCAAACGGTTGGTCCATGAAGGCTATGCCGTTACCGCCATCGAACCGGACGGCCGGTTGATCCGCCATACTGACGGGCAGCTGGACGCCCGGCTTATTCAGGGCTCGGCCATGAGCATCGCCTGCTGGCGTGAAGCCAATGCCCAGAACACAGACGTGCTGATTGCCGTGACCGACAACGACGCGGTCAACATGCTGTCGGCAATGATAGCCGACCGGTTTGGCATTCCGCTGAAGATTGCCCGCGTCCGTTCCATGGATTTCGATAACAAGGATTCGGTACTCAGCGCCGATGACCTGAAGATCGACCTGATCATTCACCCGGAGGAGTTGGCTGCCCAGGAAATTGTCCGGCTGGTCAAGCGGACGGCCGGCAATGAGATCATCGATATCGCCGACGGGCAGACCCAGGTCATGGCTACCCGTGTGCACGAGGGGTCGCCCCTGGCCCACCAGAAATTGAAGACCCTCTCCATGACCCACAACACCTTTCCGTTCAGGGTCGTGGCCATCGCCAGGGGGATTACCACCATCCTGCCCGGCGGCGATCATGAAATCCTTCCCCAGGACCAGGTGCTGATCATGGCCTCGAAGCAGGATCTACCCAAACTGATGGCCCTGACCGGGGTCGAACAGCAGCGGCGGCACCGGGTGATGATCCTGGGCGGAGGGCTGGTGGGCTGCCGTGTGGCCGAACTGATGGGCAAGGACGTTCGGGTGAAAATCGTCGAAAAGGACGAAACCGTGGCCGCCGATCTGTGCCATCTGCTGACCGACGTCGAGGTGCTTCACGGGGACGGCTCCGATGCCGACGCCCTCGAGCAGGCCGGCCTGACAGACATGGACACCTTTATCACGGCGACAGGCGAGAATGAAACCAACATCATGAGCTGCATGCTGGCCAAACACCTGATGAACACGAGCAATGGCGGCGCTCGCAGCAAGGATCGCAAAACGATATCGCTGGTGAATAAAGAGGAGTATTTAGTGCTGGCCGCCACCAGCGGTTCGGACATCGCCCTGAACAAGAAGGTGCTGGCGGCCAACGAAATCCTGAAGTTCATCCGACGCGGGGAATTGCTGTCGGTCGCCCACCTTCACGGTTTTGACGCTGAAGTGGTGGAGATATTAGCGGCGCCGGATTCTCCCATCACGCGAATTCCGCTTTCCAAAATCGATCCGGATTTTCGCGGGAAAATCCTGATCGGCGGCGTCTACCGCGATGACCAATGGAAAATCGCCGTTGGTGATACCCGCATCCTTCCCAATGAACGCGTGATCGTTATCTGCAAATCGCTGCATCTTAAGGATGTGCACAAGCTTTTTCTGGGTTGATCCTAAAAATAGGAGATCGGTTCAAGGTCAAGGCGGATACTGGTTTCAACCCGCAGGCATACTGCAGTATGTCGAGGACTTGAAACCAGTATCCAACGCAGAGATTGAGCCGATAGTCATTTTTAGGTTATCTTTTCCAGAAGGACGGGTAAAAGATCACCAGCGCGGAGAACATCTCCAAGCGACCGACCAGCATGTTCCAGGAAAGAAACCACTTGCCCGTATCGGAAATAAATGCATAATTTTCCGACGGCCCCACCGCACCAAAACCCGGCCCGATGTTCATGAGGGCGGCGATGACCGAACTCATGGCGGTCGTGTAATCCATATCGTCGGTGAGCACCATCACACACCCACCTCCCAACACCATAAAAATATTAACGATGAAATAACAGATGGACAGGTGAATGATGGCGTCATCAACCGGGCGCTGGTTCAGGCGCACCGAGATGACGGACATGGGCTGGAAGAATATTTTTTTGATGGCGGCCGACATGAATTTGCACAGGACCACATAGTGGACGATCTTGATCCCACTGGTGGTCGATCCCGCGCAGGCGCCGATAAAGCACACGGCATACAAGAACATCTGGGAGGCATGGGGCCAGCCTTCATAATCGGCAGTGGTAAAGCCGGTGGTGGTCAACAGGCTGGTCACCTGAAAGGTCCCGTAGCGGATCGCATCCATCAGGCCGTAGGTGTTCTCCTTCCACAGTATCCAGGAGACCATGCCGCAGAAAAAGAGCATGAGCCCCAGGTACCAGCGAAACTCCGTGTTAATGCCCAGCGCCCGCCAATCCCCCCGGACGATCTGGTAGAAAAGCACAAACGTCATACCGCCAAGAAACATGAACAGGATGATAATCCAGTCAAAATAGGCACTGTTGTAATGCCCGATGCTGGCGTTCCATGGTGAGTAGCCGGAGGTGGATACGGTGCCGAAAGCGTGGCACAGTGAGTCGAACAGGGACATCCCACCGAAACAGAGCAAAAGGGTCTGGGCCAGGTTCAATACCATGTAGATGATCCATAGGCGGACCATGGTATCCCGGTTTCGGGCATGGAATTTTTCTTTGGTAAGAACCTGGCCCGGCGATGACTCCGCCCGGAAGATGCGCAGCCCGCCCATGCCGTGGGGCAGGAAGATGACCGTGAGGGTCAAAAACCCCATACCCCCCAACAGGTGTGTCTCGCTGCGCCAGAACAACAGCCCGTGGGGCACCACCTCGATGTCCGTCAGGATGGTGGCGCCGGTAGTTGTGTAACCGGACATCATTTCGAAAAAGGCATCGGTGAAGGACGGGATGGACCCGTGAATCATGAAGGGAATGGCACTCAGCGCTGAAACGACGACCCAGCCGAAAGCGGCGATGAATATGCCGTCTTTGATACTCAAGTCCAGGTGCTTCCTGAAAAGCCACCATAACGGCAAGCCCAATAAGAGGGTCAATGCGGCGGAAACAAGCAGCGCCAAAAAATCCCCTTCAGCATATATCAGTGAACAGACCAGGGGCAACAGCATGGAGATGCCCGTGACTATGAACAGGGTGCCGAAAACATGAAGAATGGAAAACAGGTGCATGGGTTTTTGGAGATTTATCGTTAGGGTCGAAAGAAAATTGAGTTTAGCGGCAATTCATATCCCAGGTCCCTTGAAAAAGCAAAAGGTCTGTTCCCTTGCGGCGATTGTTTCGTTGACACATTCGTCCCGGTGCCGCTATTGTCCAGTGCGATGATCCTACTCGATACATCTGAGCATATTAAGGATGCGGTCAAATGAAAGCGGAAATTCTGGCAACGGGAGACGAGATCCGGTCCGGCGCCCTGGTTGACTCCAACTCGGCCTATATTTCGGCAAAGCTGGAAGAAAACGGCATCCAAGTGATGCGCCACACCTGCGTGGGGGACGATCTGGTCCTGTTGGTCGCCACCCTTCGTGAGATCGGCGATCGTGTGGATCTGGCGGTGGTCACCGGCGGACTGGGGCCCACCACCGATGATCTCACTGCCGAAGCGGCAGCCGGAGCGGCCGGTGTTAGGCTGACGTTGAATCAGTCAGCCCTGGAGAATGTCGAGAGCTTTTTCAAGAAGTTCAACCGTCCCATGACCGAATCCAACCGCAAGCAGGCGCTGCTTCCCGAAGGCAGTCAACTGTTGTACAACCCGGTGGGCACTGCCCCCGGGTTTTCCCTGGCTGTTGGGCGCTGTCGGTTTTTCTTTCTCCCGGGGGTGCCCTATGAGATGAGACGCATGCTGGACGAGCACGTGATTCCTGGCATGCTTTCCCTGCAGGGCGATGCGGCCATGCACAGCCGGGTGAAGACCATTACCACCTTCGGGCTGCCTGAATCGCTGGCCGGTGAAAAAGTGGCCGGTGTGGAAGCCGCCTTCCCGGGTATCAAGCTGGGCCTTCGTGCCAATTTTCCTCAGATTCAGGTCAAGCTTTACGGGCGTGACACGGATCCGGCCAAGCTGGATCAACGCATGGCCGGGGCGGGGCAGTGGGCCCTGGAACGGTTGGGACGCAACGTGATATCCGAAAACGGCGAGCGGATGGAAGCGGTGGTGGGAAGACTGCTGTTGGAACGATCGGCATCCATCGGGCTGGCGGAAAGCTGCACCGGCGGGCTGCTTGCCAACTGGCTGACCAATGTAGCCGGCAGTTCGGCCTATTTTTTCTTTGCCGGCGTCACCTATTCAAACCAGGCCAAGATCGACGTGTTGGGTGTCAGGCCCGAAACCTTGGAAAAACACGGCGCGGTTCACGAAGAGACGGCCCGGGAGATGGCCGAAGGGGTGCGGCGGGTTGCCGGCACCACCTACGGGCTCTCCACCAGCGGCATTGCCGGCCCGGACGGCGGGACCGAAGACAAACCGGTGGGAACCGTGTGCGTCGGGTACGCCGGACCGGACCGCTCCTTCGGCCGTCGGCTTTATTTCCCATTCGGAAAGCGCCTGATGAACAAGCAGATCTTTTCCATGGCGGCCCTGGATATCCTGCGCAGGAATTTGTTGGGGACAGACAAATCGGTGGGCCGCGGAAAAGCTGAAGGCTCAACGTGCAAAGGCGAACCCGGAACTTAATAGCTGATAAGCTGATCAGTCAAAAAGTTGAAGGCTGAAGGCTCAAAGCTGAACACAGAACCCAGAACCCCCAAGAGGTTGGTCGATGATTCTACCGGTTATACTTGCAGGCGGCAGCGGTACCCGACTCTGGCCGCTTTCCCGAGCCCTTTATCCCAAGCAGCTCATCAGCCTGGTTGACCAGCGCACCATGCTTCAAAATACGGTCCTTCGGCTGGACGGCCTGGACGGTGCAGGAACACCGGTCGTGATATGCAACGACGAATACCGCTTCATGGTGGCCGAACAGCTTCGCCAGATCGACATCAAGGCCAGTTCAATTATCCTGGAACCGGTGGGCAGGAATACCGCACCCGCCCTGGCCGTGGCGGCCATACGGGCAATAAAGGCGGGAGAGGATCCCGTGCTGTTGATCCTGCCGGCCGATCACCACATTCAGCTATCCGCAAAATTCCGGGGAGTGATCGAGTCGGGGCATGCCTACGCCCAGGCGGGCCGAATGATTACCTTCGGAATCGTTCCGGACAAACCGGAAACCGGATACGGCTACATTAAAATGGGCGACCCGTTGCCGCCGGCCGGTGGAGATGCTGCGGCGGTGAGCATTGCGGCCTTCGTGGAAAAACCCGACCTGGCAACCGCCCGGCGATACGTGGCCTCGAAAGCTTATTGCTGGAACAGCGGTATGTTCATGTTCAAGGCCTCGCAGGTGCTGAAGGAACTGGATAGCTTTGTCCCCGACATTGTCGCTGCCTGTCGGAAAGCCATAGAAAAGGGCCAGTCCGACCTGGATTTTTTCCGCCTTGACAAAGCCGCCTTTGCGGCCTGCCCCAGTGACTCCATCGACTATGCCGTGATGGAAAAAACAGACAGCGGGGCCATGCTGCCCCTGGAGGCAGGATGGAACGATCTGGGATCGTGGGAAGCCCTTTGGCAGGTTGGCGAGAAAGACGATTTGCACAATGTGGTCAAGGGAGATGTGGTGCTCCACGACGTTGAGGATTCCTACCTGCACGCCGACCACCGCCTGATCGCAGCGGTGGGATTGAAGGATCACATCGTCGTGGAGACCTCGGATGCGGTGATGATTTCCCCCCGGGACCGGGTCCAGGACGTCAAAGGGCTGGTGGACCGGCTCAAGTCCCAGAATCGTGAAGAGACACGGACGCACAAGCGGGTTTACCGGCCGTGGGGTACGGTGGATCAATTGGTGGCCGGCAACCGATTCCAGGTGAACCGGATCACGGTCAAGCCAGGCGGGGTGTTGTCGCTTCAAAAGCATTTCAACCGGTCCGAGCACTGGATCGTTGTCCGCGGGTCTGCACTGGTCACCAAGGCGGACGAGCAACTCGTACTCAAAGAGGACAGTTCGACCTACATTTCCGCCGGTATCGCCCATCGACTTGAAAATCCGGGGAAAATTCCCCTGGAACTGATCGAGGTTCAGACCGGCGGATATATCGGAGAGGATGATATCACCCGGCTCGAGGATATTTACGGCCGGCACCGCGAGGGGTGAACCGCTCAGGCCATTTCCATCTTCAATACGATGCGCCGCAAGGCCTTGGCAAAGGCGCCGTCCGGCGCTTTGGCCACGCTGGGCACCAGGTCCTTGGCGCTTTTTTGGATCTGCCGGTCAAATGCCACGCAGCCGAAGTGGTTCAGTTGGACGGAGAGCATCTTTTCGGAGACTTTTTTCAGGCGGGACACCAGTTCGTCCACCTGTTCCCGCGCATCGGACATAGTGACCACGGTGCCCGGTCTGAAGCGGTCCAGCAGTTCGGTTATCAGTCGTTGATGGGTGGGCTTTGAATGCGCCATCTGTTCAACCAGATCGCTCATGTGGCGGCCGTTGGTCGAGGTGTTGGAGTAGATGAACGCGTTGATCAGCCGCGCCACCTCAAAATCCTTATATTTGCGGTAATCGGATTCGGGGCCGAAGAGGCGGGAAAGCTTCCTGTGAAGGGACATCTTTATGAACCCGTAGGCATCCAGATACGAAGCGGGTTCGCAGGTGGTCAGCACGAACCCCTGGTCGGCCGCCAGGTAAAAATCGAGGATGTTGTAGGTGGTGTCTCCACCCAGATCCAGGATCACATAATCCGCATCGATGGTTTTCAGGGCCCGCAGCAGCTTCAGCTTACGTGAAAAATGAAGGTTGGCGGACCCCAACTTCCCCCCTCCGCCGCCGATGAGCGTGGGCCCGTATTTGGTCGGCGTCATGATGTCGCTGATGGTGGGCACTTTCAGCGTGAGGAAATCGTCGATACGTCGGGTCAGGCTCCAGATACCCATGTAAAGGTGCAGATTGGCTCCCCCCAGGTCCAGGTCCACCACCACCGTTCGTTTTCCCATCTGGGAGAGAAAAACGCCGAGATTGGCCACGAACAGGCTCTTTCCGATACCGCCCTTGGCGCCGCCAATGGCGATCATCTTGCCGGGGCCGGCAGTGTCTTTTTTCTTCGGAGTGTTTTTTGGGAACATGCCTTCGCCTGTCAATATTCAACATTCATGCTTTGTGGTGGCCACCGATCATGCCTTGGACCCGGCTGAAGGAGCGGTTTCAAACCGCCATATACCGTCTCCCACCGCGCATACCGCTCATCGCCTGTGGAAGCTGTTTTCCGTAAAGCCCGAAAGCCAGTCGTCACCTGTCCAATGGCGGGCCTTTCAATCGCATGGTAGGCCGCATGATTTGAGGTATCGGACAATTGGCGTGAAACTTTAAGGAAAGTCGGTACGAATCGAAAAGCTGGTGCGGGATGGGATTATCGGCTGTGAACCAGCAGGGTGACCGGTCCATCGTTGACAATGTCGACCTGCATCATCGAACCGAATCGGCCAGTCCGGACATCGATACCCAGTTGATTGACCTTTTCGATGAAATGCAGGTAGAGCCGTTCGGCCAGATCCGGGGCGGCGGCCTGGATGAATGAGGGCCGTCTGCCCTTGCGGCAGTCCCCCAGCAGGGTAAACTGCGAGACCACAAGCATCTGGCCCCCCATCTCGATCAATGAGCGGTTCATTTTGCCTTGTTGGTCTTCGAAGATACGCAGGTTGGCCACTTTGGCGGCCAGGTATTCGGCATCGGTTTCGCCGTCACCATCGGCCACCCCCAGGAGTACATTGACACCGGAACCGATGGTGCCCACCACTGCTCCGTCAATGGTGACGCTGCTGCTTAGGACTCGCTGAACCACGGCGATCACAGGGAACCCTTTCTACCGGCCGGACGTTTTGCGGAACGCGTCGGCAAAGGGGTTGTTGAAGGGCGCGGGCGATGCCGGTTTGGGAGCGGTTTTCGGTTTGGGCCGGTTGCCGGCCGGCCTTGATTGTCGTGGACGATCCTCACGCTGCTTCGGTGCCGGTCGTTTTCCCGGCTCACTTTTCATGGACAGCGAGATGCGCTGGCGGGAAAGGTCCACCGCCATCACCGTGACAGTGACTTTTTGCTGAACGCTGACCACATCTGACGGGGCTTTGACGAATCGGTCGCACAACTCGCTGATATGGACCAACCCGTCCTGGTGAACGCCGATGTCTACGAATGCGCCGAAATTGGTGACGTTGGTGACGATCCCGGGGAGCTTCATGCCCGGTTCAAGGTCTTGGATGGAAGAGACGTTGGCATCGAAAGAGAAATGCTCGAAGGGCTCCCGGGGATCCCTGCCGGGCTTGGCCAGTTCGTCCAGGATGTCGGTAAGGGTCGGCAGTCCGATGGCCTCGGTGACATAGCGGTTCAGATCGATTTTTTTGCGCAGGCCGGCATCGTTCATCAGGTCGGCCACGCTGCAGTTCAGGTCTCCGGCCATGGCCTGGACCACCGGGTAGCTTTCCGGGTGGACCGCACTGGCATCCAGTGGGTTTTTGCCGCCTTTGACCCGTAAAAAACCGGCGCACTGTTCGAATGCTTTGGGTCCCAGCCGTTTGACCGCTTTCAGGTCTTCGCGGCCGCTAAAGGCGCCGTGTTCGTCCCGGTGGTTGACAATGTTTCTGGCCAACTGCGGCCCTAGTCCGGATACATAGGTCAGCAGCTGGACGCTGGCCTGGTTCACTTCGACCCCCACACCATTGACACAGCTGGCCACCACGTCGTCCAGGGACCCTTTCAGGGCAAACGGGTCCACGTCATGCTGGTACTGGCCCACGCCGATGGACTTGGGGTCGATCTTGACCAATTCCGACAAGGGATCAATCAGCCGGCGGCCGATGGAGACGGCGCCGCGCACGGTAAGGTCGTGATCGGGAAATTCCTGGCGGGCGATTTCCGATGCCGAATACACCGATGCGCCGCTTTCGTTGACCATGATCACCGGCAGCGATTTGGCGTCGACGGTTGCTTCCACGAAGGCCTGGGTCTCCCGGCCGGCGGTGCCGTTGCCAACAGCCACCGCTTCGATCTCAAATTGACGGCACAGGCCTAAGAGGGTTTGTGCGGCGACCGCTGCCTGTCGCTCCGAGGTGTGGGGGTAAAGGGTATCGTTGTGCAGCAGCTTTCCCTGGCGGTCCAGGCACACAACCTTGCAGCCGGTGCGAAAACCCGGGTCGATGCCCATCACCCGTTTGGCCCCCAAGGGGGAGGCCAGCAACAGTTGGCGAAGATTGTCGGAAAAAACCCGGATGGCTTCTGCATCGGCCCGTTCTTTGATGGCCACCCGAACCTCGGTTTCCATGGAGCGGGACAACAGGCGCTTATAGGCATCATGGGCTGCGGTTCGCACCTGCTCGGCATCGGGGCCGTCGCCCGTTACGAAAAGGTCCTCCAGTATGGCGATGGCCAGTTCCGGCGGCGGGGCGATGGACAGGCCCAGCATGTCCTCCTTCTCTCCACGGCGCATGGCCAGGATCCGGTGGGATGGCGCGGTTGCCACGGGTTCTTCCCACTCGAAGTAGTCTTTGTACTTGGCCCCTTCGCTTTCTTTGCCGGCGACTACGCGGCTGGTGATGGTCGCTTTTTCAAAAAACAGGTCGCGAACCCGCGACCGGGCCCGTTGGTCTTCGTTGATCGTTTCGGCAATGATGTCCCTTGCGCCGGACAGGGCCGCTTCAACGGAATCGACGTCCTTTTCAGGGTCCACGTAGCCGTCGGCCAGGGCGATCGGGTCCGCACCCGTCTGGTTCAGGATGGCCAGGGCCAAGGCCTCCAATCCCTTTTCGCGGGCAATCGTGGCCTTGGTTCGTCGCTTGGGCCGAAAGGGCAGGTAAATGTCCTCCAGGTCACTTATCGTCTTCGCGGCCTGCACCTGGGCCTTGATATCCTCTGTCAGATGGCCGTGCTGCTCCAGAGACTTCAGGATGGCCTCCCGCCGGCTGTCCAACTCCTGCAGCTGGGTCAGCCGGTCCCGGATGGTGGAAACCGCTACCTCGTCAAGACTGCCGGTTGCCTCTTTGCGGTAGCGGGCAATAAAGGGCACCGTGGCCCCGTCTTCCAGCAGCTGAGCAACGGATTTGATCTGGGCCTCGTCCAGATGCATTTCTGCGCTGATGAGGCCGATATGGGTGATGTTGGTTGGGTTCATTGAATTCGTCGGGTTTATTGGGTTGAAAGTAACGCACGGCAAAAATATGGATCGTTCATGGACGAAGGACTCATCCGGCCACCGTCTTCTGAACTCAGTTTTCCGTCTGCTCGACAGGTGCCTGGCGGTGCCGGCAGTCGCGCTCGGGGCAGACGTGCGAAGTGCCGTCCCGTTTGGTTGTTTTTTCTACCATGTAGGCGTTGCCGCATGCGGGGCAGGGGATTGCCACCGGCTTATCCCAGCTGGCAAAACTGCATTTCGGATACCTGTTGCAGCCGTAGAAGATCTTACCCCGTTTGGAGGATTTTTCCACGATCTCGCCGTCACAGTCCTTTTCGGGGCAGGCGACACCGGTGGGCTTGGCATTGGGACCGCCGTTGAGAGACTGGGTATGTTTGCATTCCGGGTAGCCGGTACATGCCAGAAAATCCCCGTATCTGCCACGTTTGACCACCATGGGCTTGCCGCACAGCTCGCAGACTTTATCGGTCGCTTCGCTTTGTTGAACCGGTGCAACCGGGGCGATGATCCCCTTTTCATTCCGCTCGTAATCGCTGGAATAGGTGCATTCCGGGTAGCCGGAACAGGCCAGGAAATGACCGTTTTTACCCATCTTGATGCGCAGGGCGTTTTTCTGGCACAGCGGGCAGGTCAGGCCTGTGGGCATACCCACGCCCTTGACGCTGAGCATGCTTTCTCCGGCTTCTGCCAGCTTGCGACTGAAGGGGCCGTAAAACTGGTTGAGGATGGTCAGTGCCTCTACTTCGGATTGCTCCACACGGTCCAGATCGGTCTCCAGGCGCGCGGTGAATTCCACATCAAGGATTTCCGGAAAACTGGCAATCAGCAGGTCGTTGACGATAAAGCCCAATTCCGTGGGCTTGAAATACCTGTTGACCAGTTCCACATATCCCTTGCCCCGAATGGTAGAGAGAATCGCCGCGTAGGTGCTTGGCCGGCCGATGCCGTTTTCCTCCAGTTCCTTGACCAGGGATGCTTCTGAAAACCGTGGGGGGGGCTGGGTAAAATGCTGCTTGGGATCGATTCCCAGAAGCTCCAGAAGCGACTTTTCCGCCAGTTCCGGCAGCGGCTGGCTTTTCTTGTTGCTTTCCGCTTCGTCGTCGGTGCTCTGATACACGGCGAGAAAGCCGGGAAATCGTATCGAAGAGCCGCTGGCAGTGAACGTATAGTCGCCGGCGGCGATGGAGAGGGTTTTCTGGTCGATGAGCGCCTGGGCCATCTGGGATGCTACGAAACGCTGCCAGATCAGGGTGTACAAGGCCAGCTGATCCTTGGACAGATAGCGTTTGACCTGGTCCGGCGTGTGATGGACCGAGGTCGGGCGGATGGCCTCATGGGCGTCCTGCGCCTTGTTCTTGTTCTTGAAAAAGCGCGGTCGGTCGATGGCGTATTCCTTGCCGAACCGCTGGTTGATCAAGGCCAACGCTTCCTGTGCCGCTTCGTCGGCAATGCGGGTGGAGTCGGTGCGCATATAGGTGATCAACCCCACGGGTTCACCCGGCCCCAGGTCGATGCCTTCATAGAGCTGCTGAGCGACCATCATGGTTTTTTTGGCGGAAAAGCGCAGCTTTTGAATCGACTCCTGCTGCAGCTTGCTGGTGATGAAGGGCGGCAAAGGGTTGCGCCGGGTGGTCCGTTTGACGACCTTGTCGACGACAAATCGAGCAGTTTCCAGATCCTTCAAGATGGCCGCCGCTGCGGCTTCATCAGGGATTTCGATTTTTTCCCCATTTTTGCGCACCAGCTTGGCTGCGAATGCCGGCGGTGCCGTTCCTTTGAGATTGGCGGTGATGGACCAGTACTCCACGGGTGTGAACGCCTGAATGGCCCGTTCCCGGTCGCAGATAATGCGCACGGCCACGGACTGCACCCGGCCGGCACTGAGGCCGCCTTTCACCTTTCGCCACAGCAGAGGCGAGATCTGGTAGCCCACCAGTCGGTCCAGGATGCGGCGGGTCTGCTGGGCTTCATATTTGTCCCGGTCCATATCCTGGGCCTTGGCCATGGCCTCGAGAATCGCCTTTTTGGTCAGTTCGTGAAACAGCACCCGGTGGAAATGGCGGCCTTTTTTCTTGAGCACTTCGGAGGTGTGCCAGGCGATGGCCTCCCCCTCGCGGTCCGGGTCAGGGGCGAGATAGATGTCCGTCGCATCACCGGCGGCCGACTTCAGCTGGCTCAACACTTTGGTTTTGCCGGGAATCGTCTTGTATTGCGGAGCGAAGTCGTTCTCGATGTCGATGCCCAGGTCTTTGCTGGGCAGGTCCTTGATGTGTCCCACGGTAGCGGCAACGTTGTAGTCGTTGCCGAGATATTTTTTGATGGTTCTGACCTTTGTGGGTGATTCTACGACCACCAGGGGTTTACTCACTGGATACCTCTTGGTTTGCGTTGCGTTGTTTCAGTTGTTGTCGATCGATGCCGGGCGAAAGGCAAAACCGTTTACCCGGTGATTGGATGACCAGCCCTTTGAGTTCCAGCTGAAGCAGCAGCCCGGACAGCCGGGCCGACGAAAGCGTCAGGCGCCTGGCCAGGTCATCGATGTGGACGGCATCGGCTTCAAGACTATCGATAACCATGGCTTCGTCGTCCGTCAATGCCGGCGGTGCCGGTGCCGGGGGCTTTGTCACCGGCAGCTCGCGGGTTTGAAGGTGGTGAAATTCATCCAGGACATCCCCGGCATGCACCACCAGCTTGGCACCCGCTTTGATCAGGGTGTGGGTCCCGACGCTTTTAAACGAGTGAATGTTCCCCGGCACGGCAAACACCTCCCGGTTCTGTTCGGCGGCCAGACGGGCGGTGATCAACGAGCCGCTCCGGCCGGTGGCCTCGACCACCACCGTGCCGTGACACATGCCGCTGATGATGCGGTTGCGCGCGGGAAAATGATGCGCGTCGGGGCCGGTATCGAGGGGAAATTCGGTGACCACCGCGCCATTTTCGGCGATCTGGTGGAACAACCGCGTATTTTCCCTTGGATAAATCTGATCCAGACCCGTGCCTAAAACGGAGACCGTACACCCGCCGGCAGCGATGGCCCCCTTATGGGCTGCGGTGTCCACCCCCCTGGCCATGCCGCTGACGATATTCACCTGCTGCCTGACCAGATCCATGCAAAGCTGGCGCGTGGTGGAGATGCCGTAATCGGTGGCGTTGCGGGACCCCACGACGGCGATGTTCAACCCCATGGCCGGCAGCGTCCCGTAAACGTATAAAAAAGGCGGCGGGTCAGGAATCTGGCGCAGGAGCGAGGGGAAGGCAGGATCTGTCTGGGTGACGATGGTGTAGCCTTTTTGCCGGACTGCTTCCAGTTCCCGGTCAACGGCATCCGGTACCCGGTGGCGTCGTATGGTTGCGGCCAAACGGGCGGTGACCCCTGGGATCGCCTGCAATGCAGGGTCGTCCGCGCACAGAACGGCTTCGGGGGACCCAAAGTGCTCCACCAGCCGTCGAAACAACAGGTTGCCGACCCCTGGCACGCTTTTCAGGGCGAACCAGGGCCGTAATGAAACCATCTATTTTCTCCGGGTCTGCCATGCCAGCAGGATGGGACTGGCCACGAAGATAGACGAATAGGTGCCGACCAGGATTCCGACCAGCAGGGCGAATGAAAAATCGTGGATGATTCCGCCACCGAGGACGAACAGGGCAACCACGACGATCATCGTCGTTCCCGAAGTGAGGATGGTGCGGCTCAGGGTCTCGTTGATGCTCTTGTTCAAAATAGTGCTCAGGGGGTCCTTGTGATACTTGCGCAGGTTTTCCCGGATGCGGTCAAAAACGATGATGGTGTCATTGAGTGAATAGCCGATGATGGTGAGCAGCGCGGCGACGATGGGCAGGGTGAATTCCTTGTCGAACAGGGAGAACATGCCCACGGTAATGGTCACGTCATGGATCAGGGCCACAATGGCCCCCATGGCATATTTGAATTCAAAAAACCAGAAGATGACCAGAGAGACGATCAGGGCGGCCAGCATGAGAAAGGGAACGGAGACATGGAACAGGGAGAGCAGGTAGACCGCCCCCATGATGGCGGCCGCGACAATGCCGCTTATCGCCCATTTCAGTTCGAAACGACCGGAAATGTATACGGTTATCAGGAGCAGGGCGTAAAACATGGCGAACAGGGCCTTTTCGCGCAGGTCCTGACCTACCTGGGGGCCGACCATCTCGACGCGGCGGATCTCCACCGGCACATGGGTTGCCTCCTTGAGGTTTTTTTCGATCTTTTCCGACAGCCCTTCCATGGCCGGGTTGGTGGCATCGGTACGGATGAGGTACTCATGGTCGTGCGCCTGGCCGAATTGCTGCACCGCGGAAGCGGCCAGGTCCAAGGCTGCCAGTCCGGATTTAATTTGGTCGATCGTGACGGGTGCTTCGAATTTGACCTGGACCAGGGTGCCGCCGGCAAAGTCGATCCCGTAGCGGGGTCCTCTGTTCACGACTAGTGAGCCGATGCTGATCAGAATCATCACCACCGAAAGAACGAAGGCGATCTTGCGCTTCCCAATGAAATCGATATTTATACCCGGTTTGATAAACTGCATGAATCAAGTCCTTGATTGTGGTTTTCCATTGCCGGCCAAGGTGCAAATGCCTGCTCGGACCGGGGCCGTCTGGCTCAGATGCTGATGGTTCGAACCTTGCGAGTGATCAGAAAATAATCGAATATGGCCCGCGTCAGCACCAACGCGGTGAACAGGCTGGCCACCACCCCGAGACTCAAGGTGACGGCAAAACCCTTTACCGGGCCGGTGCCGAATTGAAACAGCACCAGGGCGGCGATCAGGGTGGTGACGTTGGCATCCATAATGGTCAGGGTTGCCCGGTCGTAGCCGGCGTCCACGGCGGCCCTGGGTGTTTTGCCCAGAGTCATCTCTTCCCGGATCCGTTCGAATATCAATACGTTGGCATCCACGGCCATGCCGATCGTCAGGATGATACCGGCGATACCGGGCAGGGTGAGCGTGGCGCCAAATCCAGCCAACCCGCCGGCGATGAGCAGGATGTTGAGCACCAGGGCAAAATCGGCCACAATTCCCGAACCTTTGTAGTAGACGACCATGAACAGGATCACCAGGATGCCACCCACGCACATGGAAAGCAGGCCCATCTGAATGGAGTCGGTACCCAGGGAGGGGCCGACCGTGCGCTCTTCCAGAATCTGAACGGGTGCCGGCAGCGCACCGGCACGAAGCACGATGGCCAGGTCCCGGGCTTCTTCGGTGGTGAAATTTCCCGTAATCCGGGCCTCTCCGCCGGCAATTTTGTCCTGGATGACCGGTGCGGAGTAGACGTTGCTGTCCAGCACGATGGCCAGGCGTTTTTTCACGTTCTCCCCGGTAATGCGCTCGAAGATCCGGGCGCCTTTCTTGTCGAAAGTGATCGAGACATACGGCTCATTGTACTGACTGTCGATCTGCACCCGGGCATCGGTCAGATATGCGCCGGTCAGGGATGTGCGCTTCTTGATCAGATAGGGAATCTTCTGAACGCGGCGGGTGGCCGGGTCCTCTTTGGTCTCGTAGAGAATCTCGCTGCCGGCGGGAACGTTTCCGCTCAGGGCGGCGTTCACGTCGTGATCCTCGTCCAGCAGTTTGAACTCCAGCAGGGCGGTCTTGCCGATCAGTTCCTTGGCGCGCTGGGTGTCTTTGATGCCCGGCAGCTGGATCAGAATGCGTCGCTCTCCCTGAATGCGGATGTCCGGTTCGCTGACCCCGAACTGGTCAATGCGGTTGCGGATGGTCTCCAGGGCCTGATCCACCGCCAGCTTGCGGATATGGTCGGCCTCCCTGTCGGGAAGGTCCAGGACGATTTTCAGCACACCGTCCTTGACGGTGCGGCCGGCAATCCGAAGATCTCCGAATTCTTCGTCCAGCAGTTCTTCGAAGCGCTTGACGTTGTCCTCCTCGGCGACCTTGACAGCCAACTTGACGGTTTCCACCCGCTCGATGCCCAAGGTGCGAATCCGTTCTTTTCTCAGCAGGTCCCGCATCTCCTGGCCCACCCGTTCGATGGTGTTTTCAACGGCCTTGTCCGCATCGACTTCCAGCACCAGGTGCATGCCGCCCTGAAGGTCCAGTCCCAGGTTGATTTTATTGTGGGGCCAGACGCCGGGTTGAAATGTTGGAATCACATACACTACGGCGGCAAGGATAACCGCCGCAATCACGATGAGTCTCCACGAAAGATTCTTCAACGCTTCGTTCCTTTCACGATATACACGCCAAAGCCCCAGCCGCCGTGTCACCCCTGGACCGACAGCAGGCGAAACTGCGGTCGAATCGGGTTAATGGTCCGGTGGCAATGGGGCTTTTTAGAGGAAACCGATTTAAAATCAGGCTTTGCTGTTGTCGGTTTTGTCTTTTTTTTCTTTTTTGGGCGCGGCCGGGGGCGGGGAGGTCTGCATCAGCGCGGACACGCTGCTCCGGTTGACTTTCACCCGAACTTTTTCAGCAATTTCAACTGTCAGCGCGCTTTCCGTGACGCCGGTGATCCGTCCGTGAAGGCCGCCGCTGGTGATAATCCGATCACCGGTTTTCAGGTTGTCAATCATCTGCCGGTGCTCTTTGGTCTTTTTCTGTTGGGGACGGATGAGCAGAAAATAAAAGATGACAAACATGAGAATCAGCGGAATGAACGACGCGAATCCTCCCGAACCACCCGGGGCTCCCGCCCCCCCCTGTCCCATTGCGTAAGCGATATTCATTGGTATCAAAACCTCCTGTCAGATATTTCAAGCGGGCGCCGGTGAATCTTGAAATCGCGTTCATCGGCGTCACACCTGTTTGCCAACCGTTAAAAGTGGCGCTGGTATACTGCAAATCACCCGCCCCGTCAAATGGTTCTTGCGGACAGCAATCCACCGCGGGAATGAAATGGCCGGAAAGGCCTATATGGGTGGGGTCTCCACGGTCTTGGTTTTTTTGTCGTAGGAAACCTCCATCTGGCCGGGGATCAGGTCATCCCTGGCGAAAATGGTGATTCCGATCGACCGTTTGCTCTCCAGGTCGCTCAGTTCCTTGCGTTTGCGGTTGAGCAGGTAGGTCGCCACCGCGGCGGGCAATTGTGCCGTAACCTGAAGGATATCCGCTTTCAGGGTATCGAGTTTCAGCTTCCTTAAAAAACTCAGCCCCAGAGATTCGGTGGAGGAGACCTGGCCTTTTCCGTTGCAGCGCGAGCAGGTTTCCATGCTGCCAAAATCGATGGATGGCCGCAGGCGCTGGCGGGAGAGTTCCAGCAGGCCGAATTTTGAAATTTTACCGATTTTTACCCGGGCCCGGTCCTGTTTCATGCTGGCGCGAAGGGTCTTTTCCACCTGGTTGCGGTGCTTTTGCTCGCGCATGTCGATAAAGTCCACGACGATGAGGCCGCCTAAGTCACGGATCCTCAACTGCCGGGCAATTTCCGCCGCGGCTTCGAGGTTGGTCATCAATGCCGTCTCTTCGACATTCTTTTTCTGGGTGCCTTTGCCGGAGTTGACGTCGATGGCCACCAACGCTTCGGTGCGCTCCAGCACCACCGATCCACCGGACTTGAGGGTAACCCGGTTGTCGAAAATGGTTGCGATCTGGTCTTCCAGCTGGAACCGGGTGAAAATGGGTTTGTCCGATTTATGGAACTTGACGATGCCGGTCTGTTTCGGCGCAATGATCTGGACGAAGCTTTTCACCTCCTGATGGACGGCTTCGTCGTCGATCAGGATTTCCTTGATGTCGGGGGTGAAGTGGTCGCGGATAGAGCGGACGGCAAGGTTTCGATCCTTGTAAAGGGCGGAGGGTGCCTGCGCCTTCACGGCCCGGGCGGTGATGCTTTTCCACAGGCGCAGCAGGTATTGGACATCCTTGGCCAGCATGGTCTTGGTGCAACCCTGGCCGGCGGTTCGGATAATAATGCCGAATCCATCGGGCAGGTCCAGCTTTTCAACGATTTCCTTGAGCCGTTTGCGCTCGGTTTCCTCTTCGATCTTGCGCGAGATGCCCCGGCTGTCGCTTCCCGGCATCAGCACGGCATAGCGTCCGGGCAGGGAAATGAAGGTGGTGAGCATGGCCCCTTTTTTCATGATGGGGTCCTTGGTCACCTGCACCATCAACTCCTGGCCACGCTTCACGAGGTTCTGGATGGTGTTACCGTTGGCCGGTGGGCCCTGATAATAGTCGCTGTGGATCTCCTGCTTTTGTAAAAAGCCGTGACGTTCGCCGCCAAAGTCCACGAACACGGCCTGAAGACTGGGTTCGATGCGGGTGATCACACCTTTGTATATACTGCTGTGCAGAATTTCCCGGGCTGTGCTTTCAATGTGAAATTCTTCCAGGCGGCTGTCTTTGACGATGGCGAGGCGAACCTCTTCAGAGTCAACAGCATTGATGAGAATTTTACTAGTCATTAGGTGACGGTTCTGTTCCTTCCGCTTTTGGTTGACGATGTTAAATTCGTATAAATAAGGAATTGTTACAATCAAGTCAACGGATTTTTAGGCAATATCCATAAAAAGCCGGGTCAGCGAAAACGATCACCGTCCGGCCGTTGACCGGCCGGAGCCGCTATAAACCCCGGCAAACGACGGCAAGAAGGGCGTTTCCGGTCTGTCGGACGGCCACAACGGCTCTTGATCTTTACCGGGCTTTATGGCATGAGGATGCACGTTGGCCATACTAAATTAATAATGTTCGCAAGAAGATAGGACGATTCATGGATTCACGTTACGATCCCCAGACCATCGAAACAAAGTGGCAGAACCGCTGGCACAACGACCGGCTGTTCAATGTCGTCGAGAAGCCTGACCAGAAAAAATACTACCTGCTGGAGATGTTTCCCTATCCATCGGGTAAGATCCATATGGGACATGTGAGAAATTACACCATCGGAGACGTGGTGGCCCGCTACAAGCGGATGCGCGGATTCAATGTCCTGCACCCCATGGGCTGGGATGCCTTCGGCATGCCGGCTGAAAACGCGGCCATTGCCAACGACACCCATCCGGCCAAGTGGACCTATGAAAATATTGACGCCATGCGGACCCAGCTTAAACGGCTGGGATTCTCCTATGACTGGGATCGGGAACTGGCCACCTGTCGTCCGGAATACTACCGCTGGGAGCAGTGGCTTTTCCTCAAGATGGTCGAACGGGGCATGGCTTACCGCAAAGAGTCCTATGTGAACTGGTGCGAACCCTGCCAGACCGTGCTGGCCAACGAGCAGGTGGAGGCGGGGTTGTGCTGGCGCTGCGGCAAACCGGTGCGCCAGAAGAAGCTGTGGCAGTGGTTTTTCAAGATTACCGACTTTGCCGAGGACCTGCTGGTCCATTGCGACATGCTTCCCGGCTGGCCGGAAAAAGTGACCACCATGCAGCGCAATTGGATCGGGAAAAGCGTCGGCGCGGAGATTCGATTTCCCGTGGCGGACAGCGAGGCGGTCATCAGCGTGTTCACCACGCGCCAGGACACGGTCTTCGGAGCCACGTTCATGTGTCTGGCACCGGAGCACCCGCTGGTTCCCGAACTGGCGGCTGGAACGGACCAGGAAGCCTCCGTGGCGGCTTTTGTCGAGCGCATCTCCCTTCAGGACCGCTCCACCAAGGCCATCGAAAGCTATGAAAAGGAAGGCGTCTTCACCGGCGCCTATTGTATCAACCCCATGAACGGCCGCAGAATGCCCATTTATACGGCCAACTTCGCCCTGATGGAGTACGGTACCGGCGCCGTCATGTCCGTGCCGGCCCACGACCAGCGGGATTTCGATTTCGCCCGCAAATACGGCCTGCCCGTTATCGTGGTGGTCAGCCCTCAGGACGAGGAACTTGACGGCAGCAGCATGAGTGTTGCCTATACCGGCGACGGCACCATGATCAACTCCGGGGAGTTCAACGGATTGGGCAACCGGGATGCCATGGAAGCCATTGCGGCATTCATGGAAAAAAACGGTATCGGCAAAAAGACCATCAGTTTCCGGCTGCGGGATTGGGGCATCTCCAGACAGCGTTACTGGGGTGCGCCCATCCCCATGATTCACTGCGGCAGTTGCGGCATCGTTCCCGTACCCGAGGCGGACCTGCCCATCGTGCTGCCCGAAGACGCCGGCCTGCTCGACGGCGGACGTTCGCCGCTCCCCGTGCTGGCGGCTTTCAGCAAGGTCCGTTGCCCTCAGTGCGGGCGGGACGATGCCCGGCGGGAGACCGACACCATGGACACCTTCGTGGAGTCCTCTTGGTATTTTGAGCGCTACTGCAGCCCCCGTTGCGATACGGCCATGTTCGACACGCGGGCGGTCGATTACTGGATGCCGGTGGATCAGTATATCGGCGGTGTGGAGCATGCCATTTTGCATCTGCTCTACTCCCGCTACTTTACCCGGGTGCTCGAATCCCTGGGGCTGGTGACGTTCAAGGAGCCGTTTACCCGGCTGCTCACCCAGGGCATGGTCTGCAAGGAGACCACTGCATGCGAGGAACACGGCTTCCTTTTTCCCGAACAGGTCGCGGAAGACGGCGACGCCCGGCGGACCTGCCTGCAATGCGGCAAGCCGGTGGTGATCGGGCGGGTGGAAAAGATGTCCAAGTCCAAAAAGAACGTCATCGACCCGAACATTTTGCTCGACGAATTTGGGGCCGACACCACCCGGCTGTTTTGCCTGTTTGCCGCGCCGCCCGAACGCGATCTGGAATGGAGCGAGCAGGGGGTAGAGGGCAGTTTCCGCTTCCTCCAGAAGGTCTGGCGTTTGGCCGACCGCTGGCTGCCGCTGCTTGACGATGGCGAACCCGGCCCAAAGGACGTCCAGGGGTTAAATGAACCCTTCCGGGAACTCTATCGAAAGACCCATGAAACCATCAAGCGGGTCACCCAGGATATCGAGGATCGATTCCATTTCAATACGGTCATCAGCGCTGTCATGGAACTGGTCAACGCCATGCAGGCCATCGATGAATCCGAGTCGGATCGCGCCGGGAATCGGACCATGCGGTTTGCCCTGGAGACGGGCGTCCTGCTGCTGTCTCCCATTGTCCCCCATTTCTGCGAGGAGTTGTGGGAGGCCCTTGGCCACACGGACAGTATTTTACTGAGTCGCTGGCCGCGATTCGACGATGCGGCCACGGTAAGAGCGGAAGTCGAGGTGGTGATCCAGGTCAACGGAAAACTGCGCAGCCGGTTCTCGGCCGCTCTGGATACGGATGACAAGACGCTGAAGCAACGGGCCATGGCCGACGAGCGAATCCTCCGGTTCATCGACGGAAAACCCATTAAAAAAGTGATTACCGTAAAGAATAAACTGGTTAATATCGTAATATAAAAAAGTGTTAAGCGTTAAGTTTTAAGTGTGAAGTTGGGGATGCGAGATTCTATTTAACATGTCTGCGGTAAATAAAATCGGCACCTGTTTTCCCTCTGATCGATAGTATTCCTCAATTTAATCACTTAACCACTTTAAGCTTAAAAATTTTTCCATCCGGAGAAGTTGATGGTAAAGTGGACGATATATGCATGCATGACCGCAACCCTGACGGCTTGGATGTTCGGCTGCGGCTACCACTTCGCCGGCAGCGGGGAATTTCCGGCCGGTGTATCCCGGGTCTTCATACCCATTCTGGAGAACCGGTCTGCCGAAAGCGGTGCGGAGAGCATCTTCACCAACGATCTGATCTATGAATTCACCCGGAAACGCAAGGAAAGTTTGGCCCAGGAACGTGCTTCGGCCGATAGTATCCTGACCGGCACCATCGTTTCACTCTCGGTGGAAAATATTGCCCGCTCCACCGTCTCGACTGCGGTGGAGCGGCGTGTGACCGGCATACTGAGCCTGCGGCTGGAATCTCCTGAGGGTCGTATACTCTGGGCCTCGGGGAATCTCGTTGAGCGCCAGGCCTATTCGGTTGTGGATGGAAATAAAACGGCAACGGATCAGAACAAGTCCGATGCCATTGCCGTCGTATCGCAAAAACTGGCTGAATCCGCCTTCAACCGCCTGACGGATGATTTCTGATGCTTGGGGAACCGCGCTCCTGCAGTCTAAACACGTCCGGAAACGAGCATGCACCGCCGCTTCTTCATGACTGCGGGGGGCGTTACGGGTCAGGCTTGCTGAGCGTTGACCAGTCGGTTGAGACGGGAAATCTTGCGGGAGGCGGTCTTTTTATGGAGCACCCCTTTTTTCGCCGCTTTGTCGATGGCGGATTTGGCTGCGTTAAGATGCTCAACGGCATTTCCCGCATCTTGAGTCACGGCAAGGCGCACATCCTTGACCACGTTTTTTACCCGAGTTTGAACCGCTTTGTTCCGCAGGCGCCGACGCTCATTCTGCCCGGCGCGCTTCAATGCTGATTTATGGTTGGCCACCTTCTGTTACTCCTTTCGGAAATTTATTGGGAAAACACAAAACTTCCTGATATCCAAAAAAATTGGGCAAGTCAAGGGTTATTGTGCCTTCCATTCAAGACCAGGATCCTATGTATTCCGACGCCAGGCACCAGGTAACAAGTGAGAACCGCCATGTCACCCGTGCCGCCGGTGTGGTGGGCGTGGCGACCCTGCTCAGCCGGGTCTTCGGCTATATTCGGGATATGGTTCTGGCTTCTTTTTTTGGCGCCGGGATGACGGCGGATGCCTTCATCGCCGCCTTCCGGATTCCCAACCTGATGCGCCGTCTGTTCGGTGAAGGATCGTTGAGCCTTGCTTTCGTGCCGGTGTTTACGGATGCCATGGCCAGTGAGGATCGTAAGGATGCCCTGCGCCTGGCCGGTAGTTCCCTGAAGCTGTTGCTGATTTGCCTGTCGGTAATTGCGATTGCCGGCGTGGTCGCGGCACCGGTCATTGTCCAAACGGTGGCACCGGGGTTTGCCGAACCCCCGGAAAAAATGGCCCTGACGGTACTGCTGACCCGCATTATGTTTCCTTATGTGATTCTCATCGGGCTGGTGGCCCTGTGCATGGGGATTCTCAATGTGCTGGGGCATTTTGCGGCTCCTGCGGTTGCGCCGGTATTTTTGAATGTGGCCATGATCGGCGCTGTTTTTTGCGTATCCCGGTTTTCGGATTCGGAAACGGTGCGCGCTATGGGGCTGGCCGTTGGGGTGCTGGTGGGCGGGATGTTTCAATTGGCGCTTCAACTGCCTTTTCTGGTGAAATACGGTGTCCGGTTCTGGCAGCGCTCCGGGCTGTGGCACCCACGGATGAAAACCGTCGGCCTCCTCATGCTCCCCGCTATTTTCGGAGCGGCGGTCTATCAGATCAATATCCTGGTGGGGACCTTGCTGGCCTCATTGCTTCCCGAGGGCAGCGTTTCCTACCTTTACTACGCCGACCGTCTGGTCCAGTTCCCTTTGGGTATCTTCGGCCAGGCGGCGGCCACGGCTGTGCTGCCCAGTCTGTCGCGACAGGCGACCAGAGGCGACCTTGCCGGGATGGGTGAGACGTTCTGTCACTCTATGAGCCTGGTACTGTTTCTGACCATCCCGGCCATGATCGGACTGATCATTCTGCGTGAACCCATCGTGGCGCTGCTGTTCCAGCGGGGTGCCTTTGACAACCAGGCTGCACGATTGACCGCAGATGCCCTTTTGTATTATGCTTTGGGGCTGTGGGCCTTCGCTGCGGTGCGTATCGTGGTTTCAGCCTTTTACGCCATGCAGGATACCCGCACACCGGTAATCAGTGCCATTTTTTCTATCGCGACCAACATCCTTTTGGGTATGGCCCTCATGGGTTCGATGCTGCACTGCGGACTGGCCCTGTCCACCGCGCTCTCCTCCATTGTGAACCTGGCGCTCCTGGTGTATGTATTGAGAAAGAGGCTCGGAGCGATCCGGTGGCGGCTCATTTTTTCCAGCTGCCTGAAGACGCTGGCCGCATCGGGACTCATGGCTGTCGGTGTGGTGCTGACCAGCCGGTTTTTCATCCCGCCTGGAACCGCAACGGACAGTCTGCGGCAACTGGTGGGAATCAGCGCCGGCATCCTCGGCGGTGTCGCTATCTTTTGCGCGGCGGCCTGGGTGATGAAGGTCCCGGAATGGCAAAAAGTGATGGTGTTGATCAAAAGGAGTCTAAACCGGTCATGAACCGTCGCCGGAAGATCATCGTTGCAGGGGCCGTGGTTGCCCTGTTCAATCTGATGCTGTTGATCGTCTTTGGCGACAACGGCCTGGTGGAATTGCACCGGTTGCGGGTAAAGGAGCAGACCATGGTGCAGCAAAACGAGATACTGGCCAGGGAGAATGTCAGCCTGTATCGTACCATCGGGCGGCTGAAGAACGATCCAGTATTCATCGAGAGCGTGGCCCGCAATGAACTGGGCATGATCGGCAAAGAAGATGTAATCGTTATTCTCCCGGGCTCCACGGGGCAAAGGAAATGATATGGAAAGCACAGGGGACAAGACTTTTTATACGGTGACGATGGCCCGCGTTTACGCCGATCAGGGCAGATATGAGCAGGCCGCCCGGATCTACCGTTATCTGTTGGATCAGACCCCCGATCGGCCGGATCTCAAGCAGGCGCTGGAGGCGGTGACATCCATGCTGCCAGATCCCCCGGGTGACTGGCATGATATTTCCGGTCTGATCGAGCGGTGGGTTCGCCTGATGGTCAGGCGCAATGCAATCCGGCGCCTTCAACAATGCCGCGTTCAAAATAAGTGATCTGAGTGACATGAAAAAAAGCGTTCTGCATGGTAAACCGATCGTTCTGGGTGTATGCGGCGGAATCGCCGCCTATAAAAGCGTAGAGCTTCTCAGGCGGCTGGTGAAGCTGGGGGCCAGCGTACGGGTGATCATGACCCGCAGCGCCACCCGATTCGTCAGTCCCATGACCTTCGAGGTGCTGTCGGAAAACCAGGTGTGTGTCGATCTTTTCGGCGCCACGGATGACGCGGCCATCCGGCATATCGCATGGGCGGAAGCGGCCCATGGCGTGATCATCGCGCCGGCTACGGCCAACATGGTGGCAAAACTGGCCCATGGCATCGCCGACGATGCCCTGAGCACCTTCATGCTGGCGGTAACCTGCCCGGTAATGATCTGCCCCTCCATGAATTCAAACATGTTCGAACACCCTGCCCATCGACGCAACCTTAAACAGATCGAAGCTGACGGCTACCACATTCTGGCACCCGGCGAAGGATCGCTGGCCTGCGGTACGGTGGGGCCGGGCCGGCTGCCGGAGCCCGCAGCAATCGTGGACCGGCTGGCCAGCTTCCTTACGCCCGACGACCTTACCGGTAAAAATGTATTGGTCACCGCCGGGCCAACCCGGGAAGCCATCGATCCGGTTCGGTTTATCAGCAACCCCTCTTCCGGAAAGATGGGCTACGCCATTGCCCGGGCCGCTGAATACCGTGGTGCCCGGGTAACCCTTATCACCGGTCCCGTGTGCCTAGATCCACCACAAAACGTCGAGGTGGTGCCGGTCGTCACCGTCGACGATATGGCCGCCGCCGTTTTTGACCGCCTCGACCAATCCCACGTGGTCGTGAAGGTGGCGGCGGTTTCCGACTATCGGCCCGTCAACGCCGAGCCCCACAAGATTAAAAAGCGTCAGGACCGCCTGCAACTGACCCTGGAGCGCACCACGGACATCCTGAAAACCGTCGGGCAGCGGAAAAAACATCAGATTGTTGTGGGGTTTGCCGCTGAGACCCGGGATATGGAAACCCATGCGTGGAAAAAACTGGAAGAGAAGCATCTGGACATGATTGCCGCCAATCTGATCGGACCACCCGATTCCGGATTCGCATCCGATACCAACCGCATGACCCTTTTTTTTGCAGACGGCCGAAAAGAGATCCTCGATGTGATGGACAAGGATGCGGTTGCCCACCTGATCCTCGACCGTGTGGCCGACCTGGTCCAAAAGAGAGACGTTTCCTGAGATCACCGAATCCATGACGCTTTTGAACAAGCTGTCCTTTACGAGAGCCGAGATGCCTGCCGACGCGCCACATTACCAAATCATCCGGGACATTCGTAATGCGCTGTGTTATCTTAAGCGAAGCGGATGTACCGGTTTTGACGCCAGCGAGGCGGGCCTGAAGATCCTGAATCAGCTGGGACTGCCACCTCCACCCTATGGTGCAACAATGGGTCGGGAAACTCTGGAAGCGGTCTGCACCGACCTGGGCGACTGTACCCGCTGTGTGCTTTGCGAATCGAGGACCCATATCGTGTTTGGTGAAGGCAGCCCCAACGCGCAAGTGGTATTCGTGGGTGAAGGACCGGGATTCGACGAAGATAAATGCGGCCGGCCCTTTGTCGGCAAAGCCGGGCAGCTGCTGACCAAAATCATAGCTGCCATGGGGCTGACCCGGGAGACAATATATATCGGCAACATTGTCAAATGTCGGCCCCCGAACAACCGGAATCCGGAACCCGAAGAGATCCGCCAGTGCCTGCCGTTTCTCAAGCGCCAGTTGGCCGCCATCAATCCGCACGTGATCTGTGCACTGGGAAGTGTGGCCGCCCGGGCCTTGCTGGAAACCGAGACGCCCATCTCCCGCCTCCGGGGGCGGTTCCACGAGTTTTCGGGTATTCCGGTGATGCCGACCTTTCACCCGGCATTCCTGCTGCGCAACCCGGAAAAGAAAAGAGAAGTGTGGGAAGATGTCCAACAGATCATGAAAATGCTGGAATAGCAGCGGCCCATGCCCCTTTCCCGCCTTCGAGGGGGGTTGATATGAGAAAACGATCCTTCACCGTCAGCCTGTTCGTTGCACTGTTGCTTCTGCTGTCGATGCGTCCGGTCGATGCCGGTTCCGCACCGGTCTATCTGGTTCGGATCACCGGCGCCATTTCTCCCGCCAATGCCGATTTTCTGGACTCGTCCATCCACCGGGCCAACACGGAAGGCGCCGGCTGTCTCATCGTGATGCTTGACACCCCCGGCGGCCTGGCCGAATCCATGCGCAAGATGGTCATGGCTATCTATGAGAGTCGGATCCCGGTGGTCGTTTTCGTGGCGCCGTCGGGCGCCCGGGCGGCATCCGCCGGTGTGATGATCACCATGGCCGCCGACGTAGCCGCCATGGCGCCGGGGACCCACATCGGAGCCGCCCACCCGGTCAACGCCGGCGGCAAGGATCTGGGAGAAACCATGGCCGAGAAGATCACCAACGACATGGTGGCCTTTGTGAAAAGCATCGCCGAAAAGCGTGAGCGAAACATCGAGTGGGCCGAAAAGGCGGTGCGTGAAAGCGTGTCGGTGACGGAAACCGAAGCCCTTGAGAAAAGGATTATCGACCTGGTGGCCCGGGATGTGGACGACCTCGTCGTCCAGATCAACAGCCTCGATATCAAGGGGAAAGGGCCTGTCGACATCGACCCGGCCAATCGGATCTGGATTGCCGAATCGATGAGAACCCGGATACTCAAAGCCCTCAGCGACCCCAATATCGCCTACATTTTGATGATGATCGGCTTGGCCGGCCTCTATTTCGAGTTGTCCCATCCGGGCGTTATCCTGCCGGGGGTCATCGGCAGCATCGCCCTGATCCTGGCCTTTTACTCGTTCCAGACCCTGCCGGTAAATATTGCCGGCGTCCTGCTGATCCTGCTGGCCCTGATCTTTTTTATCATGGAGATGAAAATCGCCAGCTACGGCCTGCTCAGCGTGGCGGGCCTGATCAGCCTGCTGTTGGGGTCGGTGATGCTTTTTGAACGGTCGGGCGGGCGAATCGGTATTTCCTGGACCGTCATGCTGCCGACCATCAGCCTCGTCGGGGGCTTTTTCGTCGTGGTCGCCGGCTTGGTGTTTCGCTCGAGAATCCGTAGACCCATGACGGGGGAGTCGGGACTGATCGGTGAAACCGGTGTGGTGAAAACACCCTTGACACCCACAGGCCGGATTCAGGTTCACGGTGAGCTGTGGCTCGCCCGGTCCCGCATGCCGTTGAACGCCGGTCAGCGGGTCCGTGTGACGGCGGTGGACGGCCTGACCCTGGAGGTGGAGCCGGAGGTGTCGGCCGCCGTATCGAAGGGGATTACGCCATAGCCGGCGGTACCGGACAGATGCGCTCCGAACAGTTCTCACCGTCTGCTTGTCATCCGCGCAATCAGTCGCCCAGCCGGGCCAAAGGAGGAATCCATGCTACCAACCATCGGTGCAGTTGTTCTGGTCGTTTTTTTTCTTTCCGCCGCCCTCAGGATCCTGAACGAATATGAACGGGGAGTCATTTTCCGCCTCGGCCGGGTCATCCAGGCCAAGGGGCCGGGGTTGATCATCCTTATTCCTATCGTTGACAAGATGGTCAAGGTGAGTATGCGGTTGGTGGCCATGGATGTGGATCCCCAGGACGTGATTACGTTGGACAACGTGTCTGTAAAAGTCAACGCGGTCATCTATTTTCGAGTGATCGGTCCCATCAAGGCCATTGTGGAGGTGGAAAACTATTCCTATGCCATCGCCCAGCTGGCACAGACCACCCTGCGCAGCGTCTGTGGCCAGGCCGAACTGGACGAACTCCTGTCGGCCCGGGAGAAGATCAACGCCAAGCTTCAGGAGATTCTGGACACCCACACCGACCCCTGGGGCATCAAGGTGGCCAACGTGGAGCTCAAGCACATCGACCTGCCCCAGGAGATGCAGCGGGCCATGGCCAAGCAGGCCGAGGCCGAAAGGGAGCGACGGGCCAAGGTGATCAACGCGGAAGGCGAATTCCAGGCTGCCGACCGCCTGGCTGCGGCGGCCAGGATCATCGACCAGTATCCCACCGCCATCCAGCTGCGCTTCCTGCAGACCATGCGGGAGATGTCCGCCGAGCACAACACGACCACCATTTTCCCGCTGCCCCTGGATCTGTTCCGGCCATTCATGAAGCTGGTGGAAAAGGAAGACAAAGCGTGATCCCTATTGACACACTCGGTGGGATGGGACTACTAAAACAGTTTTTGATGAAGATCGTGCAGGTTTGGCGGGGTGCCCGTGGCACCCATGATCGGGGCTTTGTCCGTTAATTCATGAAAGGAGACTGGATCAAATGACCAAAGGTACGGAAGGCGCAGAAAAACCGTTGGACAAGATGACCGTCAAGGAACTTCGTGAAGTCGCCCATGAAATACCGGACCTCAAGGGCATTCACGGCATGAATAAGCAGGACCTGCTCGATGCCGTCAAGGCGCACCGGGGTATCAAGGAAGAAAAACCCAAAAAAGCCAGTCGGTCGCTTCGACAGATCAAACAACATATCCGGGAACTCAAAGCCCTGAAACAGGAAATCGCCTCAGAAAAAGACCGTAAGAAATCCAGCATCCTGCGCCGCCGGATCTCGCGCTTGAAGAAAAAGACACGCAACGTGGCCTGACGGGCCGACAGTTGTGGAACCAGGAAGGACCGATGATTGATCCGGCTGCACTTGCCTTTGACATCGATGGCGTAATCGCCGACACCATGCACCTGTTTCTGGACATCCTCAAGGATCACTACGATGTCCACACGGTGCGTTACGACGACATCACCTGCTACCGGCTGGATCATTGCCTGGATATCGACGGCGAGGTTCTGGAGGGGGCGGCGGCCCGGATTCTCGACGGGGGATACCGGGCGGTTCTGAAACCCATTCCCGGCGCCGCAACGGTGCTGAGGCGCATCGGCGAGACGACGGGGCGCATTTTGATGGTGACGGCGCGGCCCGAGCCGGGTCCCATCGAGGCATGGATGAACCAGCTGCTCGACGGTCAGCATCACCGGGCCAGAATCGTGGCGACCGGTTCATTCGAGGCCAAAACCGATGTGCTGCTGGAAAACGGCATCAAGTGGTTTGTGGAAGACCGCCTGGAAACCTGCCACCTGCTCAACGCTGCCGGCATCACACCCGTCGTGTTCAACCAACCGTGGAACCGGGAGCCTCATGATTACTTTCAGGTGGAATCGTGGCAGGCGCTCGAACAACGGATAGCATTCCCATGACGCGGACCGGGCTCTTAGAGCAAATCGATTTTTTCCTGCAGGCCCTGGCTTCGGAAAAAGGCTACTCCACTCACACCATCCGGGCCTACGGCCATGATCTGGCGGAGTTTGCCGGCTATGCCGCCCGCGAGGCAGGCTTGTCCGCTGAAGGAGAAGCGGACAAGCGGTCGCTGGGCGTTGACGATATCGACAACCTGACGGTCCGGGGGTACCTGGGGCTTCTGCACCGCAAGAACGAAAAGGTTACCATTGCCCGGAAACTGTCGGTCCTTCGATCCTTTTTCCGTCACCTGGTGAAACACCGGCTGACCGATGAAGATCCCACGGCCGCCATCCTGACGCCCAAGCACAGCCGGCGGATGCCATCCTACCTGTCTGTCGACGACATGTTTCGCCTCTTGGATCAGACGGCTGACGACACCGTATTGGGACTGCGCAACCGGGCTCTGTTTGAAACCCTATACGGATCGGGAATCCGGGTGTCCGAGCTGACTGGACTGAATGTGTTCGATGTCGATTTTTCCTCGGGATGTCTGCGGGTGTCGGGAAAAGGGGGCCGTGAACGAATCGTGCCGGTGGGTGAAAAAGCGCTGAAGCGTATTCAGATCTACCGCGATCGGCTTTTTGCCGAGGCGGGTATCGGCATGGCGGTCGATGGCCCGCTCTATTTGAATAAAAACAAAGGCCGGTTGAGCTCACGTTCCGTAGCCCGGATTCTGGAAGCATTGATTCGCAAGTGCAGTCTGGCGGTGCCGATTTCCCCCCACGGCATCCGGCACAGTTTCGCCACCCACATGCTGGATGCGGGGGCGGATTTACGCACCGTTCAGGAACTGCTGGGCCACAAGAGCCTCTCAACCACCCAAAAATACACCCATGTAAGCATTGACCGGCTGATGGCGGCCTACGACAACGCCCACCCCAGGCGATAGAAAGGATCCGGGTTTAATTCATGACCCATCAACCCCGTCAACCTTCACCGCGATTCCGCGGTACCACCATCCTGGCTGTGCGATCGAAGGACAAGGTGGTCATGGCCGGTGACGGCCAGGTGACCCTGAACAACACGGTCATCAAGCACAACGCCCGCAAGGTTCGGCGCATATACAACGACACCATCCTGGTAGGGTTTGCCGGTGCCACTGCGGACGCCCTGACCCTGACCGAGAAACTGGAACAGAAACTGGAGCGCTACAACGGTAACCTGACCCGGTCGGCCGTTGAACTGGCCAGAGATTGGCGGGCGGACAAGTACCTGCGCCGTCTGGAGGCCTTGATGATTGCCGCGGACGACACGTCCATGCTGCTCATATCGGGAAACGGGGATGTCATTGAACCGGACGAGGGCATTGTGGCCATCGGATCTGGCGCTGTGGCCGCCCAGGCGTCGGCAACGGCCCTTTTCCATCAGACCGAACTGGACGTGCGCCGGATTGTCGAGGTGTCCATGCAAATCGCCGCCTCCCTGTGCGTATTCACCAACGATCGTATCACCATTGAAGAGCTCTGATCCATGAATGACCTGAAACCCGTCGATATCGTCGCTGAACTGGACAAATACATAATTGGTCAGAATGATGCCAAGCGCTCCGTGGCCATTGCCCTGAGAAACCGATGGCGACGCCAGCAGGTGCCTGATTCGCTCAGGGACGAGATCGCCCCCAAGAACATTATCCTGATCGGCCCCACCGGGGTGGGCAAAACGGAAATTGCCCGGCGTCTATCGCGGCTCAGCGACTCACCGTTTTTCAAGGTCGAGGCATCCAAGTTCACCGAGGTGGGATACGTGGGTCGGGATGTGGAGTCCATGGTCCGTGACCTGCTGGAACTGACGGTCAACGCCGTTCGTGCGGCCGAACAGGAGGCGGTCACGGACAAGGCCTGGCGCATTGCTGAAGAGCGGATGTTGGACCTGCTGCTGCCCAAGGCCGATCGGGGCCGGGCGGAGGCTGCCGGAGAAGGCGGACTGGAGGTGGTCAACACATCCGCCGACGCGGCCTCATCCACGCGGGAGAAGCTGCGCAAGATGCTGCAGGCCGGAAAAATGGACAGTCGTTATGTAGACCTGGACGTGGCCGAGCGAAACACGCCCATGGTTGAGATTTTCTCTAACGTCGGCATGGAGGAGATGGGATTCAACTTCAAGGATATGCTCGGTTCCCTGCTGCCCAAGAACACCCGCCGCCGCAAGATCAAGGTGCCCGAAGCCATGAAAACCATGGCGGCTGAGGAGGCCCAGAACCTGGTGGACATGGACACGGTGATCCAGGACGCAATCGCCAAGGTGGAGCAGTCCGGCATCATCTTTCTGGACGAGATCGACAAGATTGCGGGCAACGGCAAAGGGCACGGTCCGGATGTCTCCCGGGAGGGGGTACAGCGCGATCTGTTGCCCATTGTGGAGGGGTCCACGGTGAATACCAAGTACGGTCCGGTGAAGACCGACCACATCCTGTTTATCGCCTCCGGTGCCTTTCACACCATCAAGCCGTCCGACCTGATCCCGGAGCTCCAAGGACGGTTTCCCATCCGGGTGACCCTGGATGCGCTGAACCGCCGGGATTTTGTCCGCATTTTGACGGAACCGAAGAATGCGCTGCTGCTCCAGTATATCGCCTTGCTCAAGACGGAGGGGGTGGAACTGGTCTTCTCCGACAATGCGGTCGAAAAGATTGCCGAGATTGCCGAAGAGGTGAATGTTCGCACGGAGAATATCGGTGCCCGTCGCCTTCATACCCTCATGGAACGCCTGCTCGAAGACATCCTTTTCGATGCACCCGATGTGCAGGATTCCCACCTGACCGTGGATGAAGCATACGTTGGCCAAAAACTCAAGGCGATCAAGGATGATGAAGACCTGAGTCGCTATATCCTCTAAAGATCAATGTTAAATCTTAAATGATTAATCGTGGATTGATTGGGTTTTTCTTTGGAAACATCCATTCAAAATTAGATAAGGAACCACCATGACAGCAGACCCCACCCCCCCCCACTCGACCGTAGCGGACATCCTCATCGAGGCGCTGCCCTATATCCGCAAGTTCTCCGGGATGACTGTGGTGGTGAAGTACGGCGGCCACGCCATGGTCGACGAGCAGCTGAAAACCGATTTCGCCCGGGACATCACCCTGCTCAAGTTCATCGGCCTCAATCCGGTGGTGGTTCACGGCGGCGGCCCGCAGATCAACCGGGTCCTGGACCAGATGGGTATCCGTCCCCAGTTCGTGCGGGGTATGCGGCTCACCGATGGCCCGACCATGGACGTGGTGGAGATGGTGCTGGGCGGAAAGGTGAACAAGAGCATCGTGGCCCAGATCAACCAGCAGGGAGGCAGGGCCGTGGGGCTGAGCGGCAAGGACGGCGGGCTCATCGAAGCCAAGAAGATGCGCATCCTCCATCAGGGCGATGCGGGAAGCCCACCCGAGATCATCGATCCGGGAATGGTGGGTGAAGTGACCCGGATTGACCCCCAGATCATCCACACCCTCTCCGAAAAGGGGTTCATCCCCATCATTGCCCCGGTGGGCGCGGGTGCGGGAGGGGAAACTTACAACATCAATGCGGATCTGGTGGCCAGCCACATCGCCACGGCTCTGTCTGCCGGCCGGCTGGTCCTGCTCACCGACGTGGATGGCGTGATGAATGCCGACGGCGAACTGATCTCCTCCATCGATGCGGCCACCATCGGCCGTATGATCGCTGAAGGCAGCATCAGCGGCGGCATGATCCCGAAGATCGAAAATGCCCTTTTTGCCCTGAAAAACGGCGTGGAAAAGGTGCCCATCATCAACGGCAAGCGCCGTCACGCCATACTGCTGGAGTTGTTCACCGATCGGGGTATCGGCACGGAGGTAATAGAATAGTAGATAAGCTGGTAAGCGTGGAGCACAAAGCTCAAAGCCGAACCCGGAACACGGAATTCAATAACCAGAACCCACAAACAGAGACCTGAAAGATGACAGAGACCATTATGCGGACGGCGGACCGGGTGATTGCAGCGACCTACAAGCGGTTTCCCGTCGTTATGGAACGGGGCCAGGGATGCACGCTCTGGGATACTCAGGGCCGCCGTTATACGGACTTTGTCGCCGGCATTGCCGTGTGCAATTTGGGCCATGCCCACCCGCGCATTGCCGATGCGGTGGCCCGCCAGGCCGGGCAGCTGGTGCATGTGTCCAACCTTTACTACACCATTCCCCAGACCGAGCTGGCCAGCCTGCTGGTGGAGCACAGTTTTGCAGACCGCGTTTTTTTCGGTAACTCCGGTGCGGAGGCCAATGAAGCCGCCATCAAGCTGGCCCGGAAATTTTTTAAAGACGACCGTCAGCCGGAACGGTTTCGCATCGTTTCCATGGAAAAGTCCTTTCACGGGCGAACCATGGCCACCTTGTCCGCCACGGGCCAGGATAAGATAAGGCAAGGATTCGACCCGGTGTTGGAGGGTTTTTCCTTTGTGCCTTTCAACGACATCGAGGCCCTGAAGTCGGCTGTCGACGACCATACCTGTGCCGTGATGCTGGAACCCATCCAGGGGGAGGGGGGCGTCCGCTGCCCGGACCCCGGTTTCCTCCAACAGGTTCGTGCGCTCTGCGACCAGCGGGGCGTGCTGATGATCCTTGACGAGATCCAGACAGGCATGGGCCGGACCGGAACCCTCTTCGCCCACGAACAATACGGGGTGACGCCGGATATCATGACCCTGGCCAAGGCGCTGGCCAACGGTCTTCCCATCGGCGCCATGCTGGCCACCGAACGGGTGGCGGCCGCTTTCGGCATCGGCGCCCACGCCTCCACGTTCGGCGGGACCCCCCTGGTGGCGGCTGCCGCGGCAGAGACCCTGAAGATCATGATTGCGGAACAAATCGTGGATCGGGCCCGAGAAACCGGGGACTATTTCAAGGATGCACTCCAACGGCTCAAGAGTCGTCACCCGTGTATCGCCGATGTGCGGGGCAACGGGCTGCTGCTGGGTATTCAGCTGGACAGGCCAGCTGAAGGACTGGTGCCGGTCTTGATGGAAAAAGGTTTTTTGGTCAACTGTGTTCAGGGGGACATCCTGCGGTTTGTTCCTCCCCTGATCATCCGCAAAAATGAAATTGACGCGCTGGTCCAGTGTCTGGATGAGGTGCTGACGCGATAGCGAGCCGTTTCCAAAATGCCCCATGTCGACCACTATCGGCGTAGGCCCCCCATTTCATTCCTCGACATACCATTAGGTATGCCTCCGGTTGAAATGATCGTCCGCCTTGATCGTGGTCGAACGGCAACGTATTGAACCCGGCTCGATGAATCCGATTTACCATTTAGAAGGAGAAAAGAAACAGTGACTGAAAAGATCAACAAGGTGGTGCTGGCTTACTCGGGCGGTTTGGATACATCGGTGATCCTGAAATGGCTTATCGAAACCTACGATTGCGAGGTGGTTACCTTTTCCGCTGACATCGGCCAGATCGATTCTTTGGAAAACGTCGAGGCCAATGCCATGAAGACCGGTGCCGTCAAGGCCTACGTGGATGACCTTAAGGAGACTTTTGTCAAAGATTATGTCTTCCCGGCGTTTCGGGCCAACGTCATTTACGAAGGTCAGTATTTGATGGGGACATCCATCGCCCGACCGCTCATCGCCAAGCGGCAGATGGAGATCGCCGCCCTGGAAGGCGCCGATGCGGTCAGTCACGGCGCCACCGGCAAGGGCAACGACCAGGTCCGCTTTGAACTGGGCTATTACGCCATCGATCCGGACATCAAGATCATCGCGCCCTGGCGCGAATGGGACCTGAATTCCCGGACCGCGCTGATGGCCTTCGCCGCCGCCCACGGCATCCAGGTGCCCACCACCCATGCCAAACCTTACAGCACCGACGGCAACCTGCTGCATATCAGTTACGAGGGCGGTATTCTGGAAGACCCCTGGGCCGGTCCACCTGACGACATCTTCACCATGACGGTCTCGCCCAAGGATGCCCCGGACACGCCCGAGACCATCGAGATAACTTTCGCCAACGGCGATCCGGTGGCGGTGAATGGCACCATGCTTTCACCGGCCAACCTGTTGGCCGAGTTGAACCGCCTGGGCGGCAAACACGGCATCGGACGCATCGACATCGTGGAAAACCGGTTCGTGGGTATGAAGTCCCGCGGGGTTTATGAAACGCCGGGAGGCACCATTTTACGGCAGGCACACATGGCCATGGAGTCGATTACCATGGACCGTGAAGTGGTGAACCTGCGCGACTCGCAGATTCCGCGGTATGCCCAGCTTATCTATAACGGGTTCTGGTTCTCCCCGGAGATGGAGGTGCTGCAGGGCATGATCGACAGCACCCAGAAAACCGTTTCCGGCGTGGTGCGCCTGGAGCTGTACAAGGGCAACTGCATCGTCCGCGGCAGAAAGTCGGACCACTCGCTTTACAGTGAGGCACACGCCACGTTCGAGGACGATGATGTTTACCGCCAGGCGGACGCCGAAGGCTTCATCCGTCTCAATGCCCTGCGGCTCCGCATCCGTAAACTCATGCAGCGGAAAGGGTAGGCGTCGATTATGGCTGAAAAACCCTGGGACGGACGGTTCTTGGAGAAAACGGACAAAAGCGTGGAGGCGTTTACGGCCTCCATCGCCTATGACTGCCGGCTATACCCGTACGACATCGCCGGCAGCATCGCCCACTGTAAGATGCTGGCCAAGGTCGGTATCATCACCGATGAAGAGGCCAGTGGACTGGTGGAAGGGCTGGGCACCATCAAACGGGAACTGGATCGGGGCGAGTTCGTCTTCGACGACAGCCTGGAAGACATCCACATGCACATCGAGGCCCGGCTGCTTCAAGTGGCGGGGAAGGTGGCGCAGAAGCTGCACACCGCCCGCAGCCGCAACGACCAGGTCGCCCTGGACGTGCGCATGTACCTGCGCGACGAGACGCACCGGACCATCGATCTCCTGCAGACCCTGCGGACGGTGCTGGTGGATCTGGCCAACGGTCACCAGGATGTGGTCATGCCCGGCTACACCCATACCCAGCGAGCCCAGCCGGTGCTCTTCGCCCATCACATGATGGCCTATTACGAGATGTTCACCCGGGACCAGGCACGCTTTTCCGACTGTCTGGCCCGCATCGACGTGATGCCGCTGGGCGCCGCGGCCCTGGCCGGGACCACGTATCCCATCGACCGGCACTATGTGGCCAAGCTGCTGGACTTTCCCCGGGTAAGCGCCAACAGCATGGATGCGGTGTCAGACCGAGATTTCGCCATGGAATTCCTTGCGGCCGCCAGCATCTGCATGGTTCATCTGAGCCGGTTGTCCGAGGAGTTCGTTTTGTGGTCCACATCGGAGTTTGGCTTTATCACCCTTTCGGATGCATTTGCCACGGGCAGCAGCATCATGCCCCAGAAAAAAAACCCGGACGTCCCGGAACTGGTCCGTGGAAAAACCGGTCGGGTGTTCGGCGCGCTGGTGGCCCTGCTCACCCTCATGAAAAGCCTGCCCCTGTCCTACAACCGGGATATGCAGGAAGACAAGGAGCCGCTCTTCGATGCCGCGGACACGATCAAGGCCTGCCTTACCATCAACATCCAGATGATCCCCCGGATTACCGTGAACCGAGAGATCATGCGCAAGGCCGCATCCGTCGGATTCCTCAACGCCACGGACATGGCCGATTATCTGGTGAAGCAGGGCATGCCCTTTCGAAAAGCCCACGCCTGCGTCGGAGGCGCCGTGGCCTGCGCCCTGGAAAAGGGCAAGGAACTGGACCAACTGACCCTGGATGAACTCAAATCATTCTCCCCCCTGATCAAGGCGGATATCTTCGATCACCTGACCCTGAAGGTCATGATCGACCGCCGGCAGAGCCTGGGTGGAACGGCAACGGAAAACGTGGCCCGGTCGATTGCGGAAGCCAGAAAGGCGCTGGCCGGTGAAACGAACGGCGACTGAACGACCGGCGGTGGGATGGCCGCGTAAGACAACCGGTGGGATCCTGGCCGGACTTTTTTTGCTGCTCGGCGTTGGTTATACCGGGTGCGGAGTCAAAGGCCCCCCGCTGGCACCCCGTCAGCAGCCGGTAACGGCGGTACTGGATCTGGCATACACGTTGGCCGACCAAACCATTGCACTGACCTGGCGTCTGCCTGGGCCGCTTTCCGGTAGGCAGGCA
Source organism: Desulfosarcina sp. (assembly GCF_055467485.1). Taxonomy (NCBI): domain Bacteria; kingdom Pseudomonadati; phylum Thermodesulfobacteriota; class Desulfobacteria; order Desulfobacterales; family Desulfosarcinaceae; genus Desulfosarcina; species Desulfosarcina sp. The sequence goes on from NZ_JBUOIV010000043.1 coordinate 38,536, forward strand.
ACGCACGCGGTATTCGTTCTCCAACGCTCCCGGACCGCCTTGGGTGAATCGGACTGCGACGGCTGCCCCCTGGTATTTGAAAAAGTGGCCACGATTCCATACGTTAGTACGCCGTCCAACCGGTTTTCTACGGACGCTCCCCTGGAACCCGGTTATCGCTATGTGTTCAAAGTGCGCCTGGAGATGGACGGCGCTGCCGGGACTGATTCAAACGCTGTGAAGGTGGACCCTCTGCCCGACATGCCATCCGGAACGACGGAGACCCCATGAAAACCATCCCCTTTTTTAAAATGAGCGGCAGCGGCAATGATTTTATAGTTATCGACAACCGGGATGCGGTGGTGGCCGAATCCCAGATGAAGCGCCTGGTCATCGGGGCCTGCCGCCGCAAGATGTCGGTCGGTGCCGACGGCATGATTTTCATCGAATCGTCGGTGAGCCTTGATTTTAAGTGGCGCTTTTTCAACGCCGACGGCAGCCTGCCGGATATGTGCGGTAACGGCGCCCGCTGCGCGGCCCGTTTTGCCTTCCTGAACGGAATCGCGGGTCGGCAGATGGCCTTTGAAACCCTGGCCGGAACGATTGAGGCCACCGTGGGCGACGACACCGTGAAGATCCGCATGACCGAGCCGGGGGATATTCAGACCGGAACCATTTTGGACATAGAGGGAACGCCAGCGACCGTCGGCAGCGTGAACACCGGTGTGCCCCATGTCGTAATGGTCGTTGACGACATCGAAGCGGTGGATGTGGTTAAAGCGGGGCGGCTTATTCGTTATCACCCGACGTTTGCCCCTGGCGGCGGCACCAATGCGAATTTTGTGTCTGTAAAGGAAAACGGGACGATTTTCATCCGTACCTATGAGCGCGGCGTCGAGGATGAAACCCTGGCCTGCGGAACGGGAAATGTGGCTGCAGCGCTGATCCTGGCCCATGAACAGGGTTTGGCCTCGCCGGTTACGCTGACGACCCGCAGCGGGGGGAAACTGACGGTTCATTTCAACAAACAAGGCGGCCGCTTCCAGGATGTGTTCCTGGAAGGCGACGCGCGGGTGATTTACCGCGGCGACCTGTGGGAGGAAGCATGGCGGCCGTGAAGACGGATCACGCCGTGTTCGTTTCCATCGGGTCCAACCTGGGCGGCAAACTGGACAACTGCCTGAGCGGCATCGCCGCCCTGACCGAATCCGGCGAATCGTCGCTTGCGGGGGTCTCCCGGTTTTACCGGACATCGCCGGTGGACTACGCGGACCAGGACTGGTTCGTCAATGCAGCCATAGAAATCAGGACAACGATGGCGCCGCTGGCTCTGCTGGATAAACTGGTTGCCATTCAGCGCCGGATGGGGAGAAAAGCCGATGCCGTCCGGTTCGGTCCGCGGGTGCTGGATCTGGACATCCTGTTATACGACGACCGGGTCATCCGCATGCCGAGGCTGACGATCCCGCATCCGCGCATGCACAAAAGAGCCTTTGTCTTACAGCCCATCTGTGATATAAACCCGTCGATCATTCATCCGGTGCTGGGACAGACGGTCGCCGATCTGCTCAGCCACCTTGACGATGAGGACCAGCGGGTCATTCCACTGGAGGACCAACCCACACTGTTGTAGGACTTTGGATGGTTCATCGGGAACGGCAGAGGGAACCGGCCGCATGGCAGCACCGCGACGACCGCTAACGCAGCCCACATTAACTTTCGCAACTCTTATGCAAGGCAGGCCGCCGTGAAACTGCTTCTGCTGATCATCATCGCCTACCTGGCCTATCGGGTCGTCAAATCGTGGGTGATGCGAAATCTGCAGGCCCCTGACCAGAACGGGGCCCGCCACCCCAGCATCGATGATGTGATGGTCAAGGACCCGGTGTGCGGGATTTACTTCCCCCAGCGGGAAGGGGTGGCATTAAACCACGGTGGGCAGACGATCCTGTTCTGCTCCGCGGCCTGCCGTGACCGGTATTTGAAGGAACCGAAGCACGAATAACGCCATCGCGACTGACCGTTGTTCGCGCACATTGCACATGATGAAAAAGCATCTACAATCAGGCGCACAGAATCCGGCATTGCCGATTAACAGGTGATACTCAGGAAGGAATCCGAATATGAAATTTTTTATTGATACCGCCAATGTTGATGAAATCAAAGAGGCCCTCAGCATGGGCATGGTGGACGGGGTGACGACCAACCCGTCGCTGATCGCCAAAGAGGGGCGCGTTTTCGAAGAGGTCATCAAGGAGATCAGTGAGATCGTCGACGGCCCCATCAGTGCCGAGGTGATCAGTCTGGAGGCCGAGGGGATGGTCAACGAGGGACGGAAGTTGGCTAAAATCCACAAGAATATCGTCATCAAGGTGCCCATGACCGTGGATGGCCTCAAAGCGACCCGCCAGCTTGCCCAGGAGAAGATCAAGACCAACGTCACCCTGATCTTCTCTCCACTTCAGGCATTGATGGCGGCGAAGGCCGGGGCCGCTTATGTGAGCCCTTTTGTCGGGAGGCTGGACGACCTTTCGCAGGACGGCATGCAATTGGTTGAACAGATCGTCGAAATTTTTTCCAACTACGCCTACGATACCGAGATCATCGTGGCCAGCATCCGCAATCCCCTGCATGTGCTGGACGCGGCCCTGGCAGGAGCGGATATCTCAACCATCCCATTCAACGTGCTGAACAAACTGGCGGCTCACCCGCTGACGGACAAGGGCATCAGTGCCTTCCTGGCCGATTGGAACAAGGCCCAGAAATAGCGGTTGAACCGGTAACCGGACCGATTGGACCATCAATCTGACGCAAATGAAAAACGAGCGAATCAACTCATTTCTCACCCATCCCAACACGCTGACGCTGTTCAGGGTCATCTCTGTGCCGATCATCGTGCTGCTGCTGATGGTACCCAACCGCTTCACGGCGCTGCTGGCCGGTATTATTTTCAGTGCCGCCGCCATCACCGACTATTTTGACGGATACCTGGCGCGTCGATACGGGCTGGTCTCCAATCTGGGAAAAGTCATGGACCCGGTGGCAGACAAACTGCTGGTTTCCTGCTCGCTGATCATGCTCACCGCCCTGGGATGGATGCCTGCCTGGATCGCCTGCATCATTATCGGGCGCGAACTGGCCGTTACGGGGCTCAGGAACATCATTGCCCAGAATAAAATTGACGTCTCCGCGTCCAGCCTGGGCAAATACAAGACCGGCTTCCAGATTGCTGCCATTATTCCCCTGATGTTTCATTATCCGGTCTTTGGATTGGACTTTCAAGCGGTAGGTATGGTTTTCCTCTGGGGAGCCCTGATATTCACCCTCTGGTCGGGGACGGATTACTTCCTTCGGTTCAGAAAATTACTCCGCGGCTGAAATTTTCTGTTGACATGGAGACCATTAATTTATAAAAGTGCCACTTCAACTGAGCGGGAATAACTCAGTGGTAGAGTGCGACCTTGCCAAGGTCGAAGTCGCGGGTTCAAATCCCGTTTCCCGCTCCATTTTTTTTTATACGGGCGGCATAGCCAAGTGGTAAGGCAGAGGTCTGCAAAACCTCCATTCTCCGGTTCAAATCCGGATGCCGCCTCCATTACCGCATTAAGGGCTTTCAGGGTAATTGAGCATCCTGGAAGCTTTTTTTGTTTGGGTCGCCTTAATCCGCCTTCGGCGGACGAGGGTTTAATTCCCCGCCCCTTGGGGTGATTATAATTTTCCGCTGGATACCCCGTTGCCTGCAGCGGGGTAGTTCATTTTCCAAATCAACCCACCTGCCGGTTTAGGCGACCGTTGCCGATGGTCCCAAACTCCATTCGCGCCATCCAGAGCCACGCCAGCGGATTGCAAATTCGACCATAAACCTGCCGGCCTCTATCCTTTTTATAACCGTTAACCGGAAATCCAAGTCACCTGCTTCGCAGGGGAACATTGACTTTAAATTACAATTTTGAAATACGAATTTCAGAGATGAAAGAAATTGATTCCCA